>DATFQK010000452.1:0-9180 GCA_035264345.1 Gemmatimonadales bacterium
GCGGGATCGACGTCGCAGCCGCTCACCGCCACACCCCTGCGGCAGGCAATGAGAGCCAGCGCGCTCATGCCGGCGCCGCCGATTCCCATGAAGTGCACAGTATGTTTATCCGTGGGGCTGAACAGTGCCATGATGCAGGGCTAATGTAAGATGGTGCCGAGGGTTCTGAAAGCCGCTCATCCAATGAGTGTCAACAACTTGTACACTATCTCTCGGGCGGAGTTGGGGCGTCCCCGACTCAGGGCCCGGTCGGCCATCTGCTGTCGTCTCGAGGGGTCGCCGAGCAGGCCATTGATTGTGGTGGCCAGCAGATCCGGGGTGAGCTCTGACTGCCGCAGCAGCAGAGATGCCCCAGCGTCGGCAAGGACCCGCGCGTTGTGGGTTTGATGGTCTGCCGCCGCCGTGGGGAGTCGGATCAGAATGTTCGGCAGCCCCCACGCACAGAGCTCTGCGACGGTGATCATGCCGGCGCGGGATACTACGAGATCCGACACGGCATACGCGTCGCCCATGGGATCCAGGAAATCGAAGACGTGCACCTGGGGTGCCTGGTAGCGGCGAAACTGCTCGAAGGTGCCCCGCCCCGTCACCCAGATCAGCTCTGCATTCCCCGGGCCGCTGTCATCCAGCCACGCGGCTACGGCCTCATTGATCGCCAGCGCCCCCTGACTTCCCCCGGTAATGAGGACGACCGGTCGGTGTCCATTGAGTCCGAACCTCGCTGTAGCCGCTTCTCTGCTTTCCTTGGAAGGTGGGGTTATCGGATTGCCGGTGTCAAACACCTCCGTCCCGGTTCCGAATCGGAGCAGCCGGCGCGCTTCAGGAAGGCCGAGGTAGACGTGCCGGACTCGTCGGCTCAGCCAGCGGCTGGCGAGCCCGGGATACGCATTCTGCTCCTGGATCGCGGTGGGAACGCCATGTCTCGCCGCCCACCAGACCACCGGCCCCGACGCGTAACCCCCAGTTCCCAGGACGGCAACCGGCTGCTCTCGCTCGAACACCCGGCCCACCTCGCGCAGCAGCCGGCCAGCGACGAATGGCCATTTGAAGTTCTTCCACCAGGTGCGGCGATAGATCGGCTCGGTAGGCAACAAGTAAAAGCGGAAGTCCCGGCCCGGAAGGATGCGTGCCTCTACACCGCGGGTCGCTCCTACCAGCACCGGTTCCACTTGTGGGGCGAATTCCCGGATGGCGTCGGCGATGGCCAGTGCAGGCATCAGATGTCCGCCGGTTCCACCTCCGGCTATCAGCAGGGTACGCCGGAGCGGTGGCGCGCCAGTCCCGGTGCCGCTCATCGCCCAGTCGGCCGTCGACCTCCGGCCTTGCCGTTTTCGGGCTCATCTCGCCGGACTCGCCGGCTCGCGGCTCGGCTGCGCTCCGCGGTTCTGTCATTGCGCCCGGGTCTGCGCTCTGATCCGCCGGCCGCGCGAGAGCTCCCTCGCAATCGTCCGATATTGATGAGGATCCCAGTGCCGAGCAGGGAGATCACCTGGCTGGAGCGTCCGTACGACATGAAGGGCAGCGTCAGACCGGTGGTCGGGATCAGCCCAAGTGATACCGCCATGTGCATGAACGCGGTGAGCCCAATGGCCGCGGTCAGCCCCACCGCGAGGTACTGGCCGAACGGATCGGTGGCCGTTCGCGCAATTCGGAAGCCAAGCCAACAGAAGAGGGTGAACAGGGCAACCACCACACAGACACCCGCAAACCCCCATTCCTCACCGATGGTGCTGAAGAGGAAGTCAGAGTAGGCGTAGGGGAGATATCCTAGCTTTTGCTGGCCTTCTCCAAAGCCGACCCCGAACAGCTGACCCGAGCCGATCCCGACCAGCGATTGATGGATCTGAAAACCGGCTTCCGTGGTGGCGTCCCCGGGATTCAGGAAGGTCAGCATGCGGGCGAGACGATACTGCACGTCGCGAATCTGATGGAACACCAGAATCATCCCGACACCGGCGACCAGACCGAAGTGGCCGATCTTGGCGCCCGAGGTGAACAACACCAGCCCGCCGAGCAGCGCCACCAGCGTGGCCATCGACAGGTTGGGCTCCAGCAGGATCAGAAGCGATACCAAGCCGAGAATCACGATGAACGGCAGGACACCCTTCTTGAACTCGCGCACCTGGACTCCCTTTTTCGAGGCCAGCATGGCGCACCAGATCACCACCACCAGACGGGCAAGCTCTGAGGGCTGGAAATTCAGCGGCCCGAGGTCGATCCAACGACGCGCCCCGTTGAGAGAAGGCGCAATCCCTCTGGTAAACGGAAGGAGTGGAATCAGGAGAAACAGGATGGTCACTAAAAGGAGGGGCCAGGCAAGCTGCCGCCAACGATAGTAGTCGAGCCTTGAGGCCAAGAGGAGGAGCACGCCTCCAACACCGGCACCGGTCAGCTGGCGGAGAGCAAAGCCGAGTCCGGCATTCTGGCCTTGCAGCGTCACCAGACTGGCAGCGCCGTAGGTGGCGGCTACGCCAAACACCAGCAGTGCCGCGGTGACCATACCCAGCAGGCGAGTCTCCCACCGCATCTCGCCCGGGTGCCGTACGGGCCGCGGCATCATAGCGCCTGGACCGCGGCGCGGAAGCGATCCCCGCGCTCCTCGTAGTTGCGAAACATGTCGTAGCTGGAGCAGGCCGGAGACAGCAGAACCGCATCGCCGGGCCGAGCCAGCTTTCGAGCCGTCACGATCACTTCCTCAAAGCTGCCCGCTGACAGCACCTTGAGCTTGGCGCCGAGGTCCTGCACGATGAGCGGGCCCGCTTCTCCATAGGCCACGATCGCGCGACAGCGATTGTGCAGCCGCTCGACCAACCGGGTGTAAGGCTCTCCCTTGTGCCGGCCCCCCAGGAGCAGGACGAACGGCCGGTCCAGTGCCGCGATAGCCACTTCAGTGGAGGTGATGTTGGTGGACTTGGAGTCATTGATCCAGAGCACTCCATCCACCTCCCGAATCGGCTCCACTCGATGGGGGATGGCCCGGAAGGATTGGAGTCCAGCGGCTATGCGATGCAACGGGGCGCCCAGCTCGGCGGCCACAAGCGCAGCGGCCAGAGCATTGGCCACATTGTGATCGCCGAGCAAAGGCAAAGCGGCTCGAGGCAGGATCTCACTCCTTCCCAGCATCAACCGGGCCCCCTCGCGGTCGTACCATCCGTCGGCCGAGTGGCTGGTGGAGAAGCGTAGCTGCCGCCCTGGCACGCCCCGGGTCATGTCCTGGACTGCGAGATCGTCGTCGTTGGTGATCCACAACGAGGTCGCATCGGCATTGCGGAAGAGCTGAGCCTTGTCGCCGTAATACTCCTCCAGCGAGCGGTATCGATCGAGATGGTTGGGAGCCAGGTTCGTGAGCACCCCGGCCGCCGGTTTGAGGTGCGGCGCATCGTGCAGCTGAAACGACGAGAGCTCCAATGCCAGCCAGGGCGGCGGATCGCTAGAGAGCGCCACATCGCAGAGCGGACGCCCAATATTGCCCGCGGTCTCGGCGCGGAACCCGGCGCTGGAGAGCAGATGGGCAATCAGTGCGGTCGTGGTGGTCTTTCCATTGGTTCCGGTGATCGCCACGCAGTTGGTAGCTCGGAGGGCCAGAAACCCGATATCTACTTCGGCATAGACCTCGAGACCCGCCTGGCGCGCGGCGTCCAACGCCGGAGCGTCGGGCGGCACACCCGGTGCCACCACCACACCGACGGCGCGTCCGATACGGCCCAGATCGTGACCCCCCAGATCAACCGCTGCTCCGTTGTCTCGCAGCGTACGGCCCCAGGCCTCGAAGGTTGGCCCAGACCCCGTATCTGAGGCGTATACCGCAATACCCATCCGGCGTAGCAGCAGGGTGGCCGCCACTCCGCTCTTCCCCAGGCCTACGACCGCCACCTCTCCTCCCGATCCAAGCCAGCGATCGAACAGCGACACGCTCTCGGCGACACCGGTCATCGGACCTTCAGCGTGGAGAGCGCGACCAGCGCGCAGAGCAGCCCAAGAATGTAGAACCGGGTGACCACGGTTGTTTCGGCCCAGCCCAGCTTCTCGAAGTGATGGTGCAGTGGCGCCATCCGGAACACGCGGTGGGCGTCGGCGTACTCCCGGCCCCGGGTCCGCTTGAACCATTTGTAGGTGCCGGTCTGGAGCAGCACCGAGATGGCCTCAGCCGCAAACACGCCGCCGATGAGGAGGAGCAGGAACTCGGCCTTGAGCAGAATAGCAACCGTCCCCAGCGCGCCGCCGATCGCGAGGCTGCCGGTGTCACCCATGAAGACCTCGGCGGGATGGGCATTGAACCAGAGGAATCCGATGGTCGCACCCATGAGCGCAGCGCAAAAGACAGCCAGCTCGCCCGCGCCAGGCAAGTAGAACACGTTGAGGTAGGTAGTGACGTCTATTCGACCGAAGAGATAGGCAAATACGGCGAATGCCGCGGCCGCAATTCCCGCCAGGCCGGTGGCGAGCCCATCGAGCCCGTCAGTCAGGTTGACGGCGTTGCTGCTCCCGGTGATCACCACCGTCACGAAGACCACGAAAAGCCAGGGAGCAAAATTCACCACCAGGTACTTGAAGAATGGAAGCGTCGTGGCGGTAGCGGGAAGCACATCGGTCGGCACCACCGGGTTGAAGGCGAGAAACAGCCCGAGCAGCAGGCCAAAGCTGCATTGTCCGGCCAGCTTCCAGCGAGCAACCAGGCCACGGGATTTCCCCTGCACGATCTTGAGGTAGTCGTCGAGGAAGCCGATGCAGCCCATCCACAAGGTGGACAGCATCGCAACCACCACGTAGTGGTTGGTCAGCGGAGCCCAGAGGAGCGTCGGAACCACGGTGGCCAGGAGGATGATGAGGCCGCCCATCGTCGGGGTGCCCCGCTTGCTTTGATGGCTCGCCGGCCCCTCGGCCCTGACCACCTGGCCCACCTTCCGCGCCCGGAGGCGGCGAATGACCGGTGGTCCCAGGACAAAGGCGAGGAGAAGCGCGGTGACGGTTGCGCCCGCAGCGCGAAAGCTGATGTAGTTGAAAAGATTGAAGATGATATAGGTCTTGCCCAGCGGGGCGAGCCAGTGATAGAACATCGAGCCTCAGCGGGGATGGAGCGGAGCACCGGGGGGGTCAACGTGCTTCGCGCGGGCCTTGAGCGCCGGAAGTATACGCTCCAAGGCTACGCCACGGGATGCCTTCAGCACCACGATCTCGTCTCCCCTGAGATGTTGGGCCAGCCTCGGCGCGAGCTCCAGCGGGTCTTTGGCCGTGATCAGACGGTGCCGCAGCGCCCCCGTGTAAGGCTCCAGGGCAGGCACGAACTCCCCCACCGCCGCGAGCAGCTCCGGGTGCAGCTCCACCAGCTCCTCCGCTATTTCCCGATGGAGCCGGGGTGATTCGGAGCCCAGCTCTCGCATGGTCCCCGCGACAAACACCAGACGCCGGTGGTCGCGGATGGCCCTCGCGGTGGCGATCACGGCCCGGAATGACTGCGGGTTGGCGTTGTAGCAGTCGTTGAGGATGGTGAGCTGTCCTTCCTGCACCAGCTCGCCCCGCCCGCCGGGCATCGCGAACTCTTCCAGGGCGTGGGCCGCCTCGCCCATATCGAGCCCCAGCTCCTGACCGACCGCCCAGACCCGAATTGCATTGTCCGCCTGATGGAGACCGCGAGCCCCCAGAACGAACTTATGGCCGGCGATCGAGATCACCGGACGCGCGTCGCCGTTGAGGGCGACGCTGTCCGGCACAAGGTCGGCGGCTTGGAGCGCCGCGGTACGGACCCGGCCAGCCCGTTTGCGGGCACCCTCCGCGAGCGCCGGCGGATCAGTCCCCACGATGGCGAGCGGTACCCCCTCGGTCAGCGAAAGCTTTTCCTCGACAACCCTGGCCAGCGAACCGAACCCCTCCAGGTGTCCCGGCACCGCGTTGGTGACGATGCTGATCGCGGGCTCGATGATCTCTCGATATCGAGCTATTTCTCCGGGAAGGTTCGCTCCCGCTTCAACGATCAGGGCCTCGGTGTCAGAAGGGGCCTCGAGAATGGTGAGCGGAACGCCGACGAGATTGTTGAGGTTTGCCCGGGTAGCGTAGGTTCGATATCGAGTGCTCAGCACCGCGGCCAGCATCTGCTTGGTGCTGGTTTTGCCATTGGTGCCCGTGACCGCGATGACTGGACCGCCCAGGGCTCGGCGTCTGGCGCGGGCCAGGAGACCGAACGCGCGGAGCGGGTCGTCCACCTCGAAGAAGACCAGCGGCGGAACAGCGGGGGTTCCGCGCCGTACCACAGCACCTTTGGCCCCAGTCTTGGCTACTGCCGGCAAATAGTCGTGACCGTCGAAGCGCTCACCCTGCAGCGCGACGAACAGCGCCCCGGAACCGATGGCCCGGCTGTCGGTGGAGATTCCGTTGTAGGTGACTTCCGCGTCTCCCACATCCGGTTCTATACCGACAGCAGCTTTTATTGCTGCCGCAGACCAGTTACCCCCAGCGAGCGTCACCTGCGCACCGCTCACCGCTCACCTCGGACCAGTCTCTGCACGATCTCCCGCTCGTCGAAGTCGATCTTTCGGGTGCCGATGACCTGGTAGGTCTCGTGCCCCTTGCCGGCGAGCAGAATGGTGTCGCCGGCCCGGCCCTCGTTCAATGCAGCCTGTATGGCTGAGAGCCGGTCGAGGATCCGCAGATGGGGGGCGCCGCCCATACCGCGCTCGATCTCATTGATGATCGCCCCAGGATCCTCGGTGCGCGGGTTGTCCGACGTGGCTATCGCCAGGTCGGACAGGTCGGCCGCGATGCGTCCCATCAGCGGCCGCTTCCCTTTGTCCCGGTCACCACCACAGCCGAAAACCAGAATGATTCGTGCCGGTGTGAGTGGCCGCAGAGTCCGCAGGGCCCGTTCCAGCGAGTCGGGAGTATGGGAATAGTCGCGCAGAACCGTGCAGGGAGTGTCCGAGATGCGCTCCATCCGGCCAGGGATCTGGGGGGCAGTTGCCAGCCGATCGATTACTTCCGGCAGAGAAAGCTCCAGCCCGAGCGCCGCCGCTGCGGCAGCAAGCGCGTTGCTGACGTTAAAGTCACCCAGCAGGGGCAGGAGCACCTCGGACGAACCGAACCGGCCCGTCAGCCGGAAACAGGAGCCGCCCGCGTTGAGACTGACCTGGGTGGCTCGGACGTCCGCTGCGGGATGGAGGCCAAAGGTGATCCGGCGGTTGCGGGACGGCAGCGCGCTCCAGGCATCGTCATCGAGATTAACCACCTCGACGCCTGATGGCCGAAGCAGGTCGGCCAGACGCAGCTTGGACCCGAGGTATGCTTCCATGGTCCCGTGATAATCCAGGTGATCCCGGGTGAGATTGGTAAAAACTCCCGCAGCAAAGCTGAGTCCATCCAGGCGGCCCTGATCGAGACTGTGCGACGAGGTTTCCATCACCACGTGGGCCACTCCCCTGCTCTGCAATGCCGCCAAAGTGGCTTGTAAATCGATGGGTCCGGGCGTGGTGAGTGAGCCGGCAGTCGAGGGAACCGGTTGGTCAGCACCGTCGAAGGCGCCCAGGGTACCGATGCTGCCGGCGTTCTGATTGCGGTTCAGGAGATGGCGAACGAGCCCGGTGGTGGTGGTCTTGCCATTGGTGCCGGTGACACCGATCAATGAGAGGCACCGCGCCGGATGATCATACCACGCGGCCCCGAGTACCAGGGCGGCGCGCCGGCTGTCTCGAACCACAATCTCGGGAACGCCCGACTTCTGCGGGCTTTCGACAATAACAGCTGAGACCCCTCTTCCCACGGCATCCGCCACAAAGCGATGGCCGTCGGCCTGCGATCCGCGAACAGCGATGTAGAACGTGCCCCGATCGACGCTGCGGCTGTCAACTCCCAAGGCGCGAGGGTCGGGCCCGGCAGCCGGTGCCTCGCTCAGCAGATCGGCGCGCCGCAGCTCATCGACAACCTGAGACCAGGTCAGTCCGCCCATACCACCACCGTGGTGCCGGGCGTTGCCGTGGCGCCGGCAGCCGGTACGGTCCTGCTGACTCGTCCCAGACCGCGCAGCGTCACCCGAAAGCCCTGGCGATGGAGCAGCAGGGCCGCCTCCCGAATCGGACGACCCTCGACCTCGGGAACCAACCGCGCTTCGCGATCCGCTTTCGGACTCCGGTACGGCCAGGGCACCACCGACCGAGCCATCGTCGCCGCCGTGGACGAGGTCTGGGGCTCCGGGGCGGCCGCCGTATCGAAGTCCGCAAAGCGGCTGCGGTCGATCGCAACCCGGCGCGAAGCCAATGCTTGCTGCAACATCGTTCGAGTCACCGGAGCTGCGGTGAGGCCACCGTAGTATTTGCCCTGGGGATTGTCGATCTTGACGATCACCACAAGCTGCGGATCGTCGGCCGGGAAGAGAGCGGCAAACGATGCGGTGTACTCGCCCCGCACATAGCGGCCATTCTCGAAGCGCACGGCGGTTCCGGTCTTGCCCAGCAAGGTGTAGTTCACCAATTGCGCCTCTTCTCCGGTTCCCCCCTCCCCGGCCGCGCCTTTGAGGTACTCTCGGAGTTTTGCCGCGATAGTTGCCGGCACCACCTGGCGCACCGGCTCGGGATGATGCCGATACAGGAGATCACCTTGAGGGCTTCGGATCTCCCGAACCAGAGTGGGTGTGAGCAGCAAGCCGTTGTTGGCAATGGCGGCATAGGCAACGGCCAATTGAACCGGTGTCACCCCGAACTCGTAGCCCATCGCGAGACTGGCTCTGGTGTACATCGGCTGCCACTTGTCGGGCCGGGCCAGGCGCCCCCTCGATTCGGAGGGAAACTCCGCCCCGGTGGGTGTACCGAAGCCGAAGTCTCGCAGCATCTCGAATTGTTCTTCCGGGGCCAGGCGGGACGAGAACTTGGCGATGCCGATATTGCTGGAAACCTGAATGGTCTGAGCCAGAGTCAGAGCACCGGTGGTCTTGTGCGCATCGGTGATCACCCGGGTGACACCGCTGCTGGTGATCGGCATATGCCAGATCCCGCCTTCGGCAAAGACGCGGTCGGAACTGTCCACCCGCTGATGCAGCAAGAGGGCCGCCGCTGTAAACAGCTTGGCCGTGCTCCCAGGCTCGAAGGGATCGGTGAAGGTAGAGGCACGGTTCGAGGTATAGCCCGAGCGGCCGCCGGGCTGGCGGGAAGCAAGGGCGAGCAGCTCCCCATTATTCGGATCTAAGAACACGACATC
>DATFQK010000453.1:0-5988 GCA_035264345.1 Gemmatimonadales bacterium
GAGACAGCCTGTTCGATCCCGGAGGTCTCGACCTGCTCTCTGCCGCCTCGCGCCAGGACCGTGCTCTGGTAGCGGAAATGTCGCAGGTGCGGAAACAGGTCATAAGCGCAACCGGACCACAAAAAAGGAGCTGGATTCGCCGGCTGCGCCGGCTCGAAGCGCAAGCACTGGCAAACTCCCTCAGCGAAGCCGAGGAGCAACGCCGTGGCGTTATTGCCGGCTACTTGCAGCTGGCCCGGGCTCCGGATCTGTTCGGCGGGCAGCGAGGACTGGACCGGGAGCTGCGCGCCGGCCTGAACCAGGAACGCACCACTCTCCGCCGGCTGCGGCAGGCCCGCCGGCAACTCTTCCGTCAAGACGAAATTCCCTGGTTTCACTATCGCAGCGCATTCGCCGACGTCTTCGCCCAGGGAGGCTTCGATCTGGTGATCGGCAATCCACCCTGGCTCCGCTCAGAGGCAATCCCACCCGACACTCGGAGGCAGATCGCTGCCCGTTATCGCTGGTGGCGAAGCCGCGGCGGTTGCTACGGCAACTCTCCCGATCTGGCCATTGCCTTCCTCGAGCGGGCCTTCGAGCTGGCTCGGCCCCAAGGCGTCGTCGCCATGCTGGTACCAGCCAAGCTCGCGACTGCCGGCTATGGCGCAGGCGCGCGTCATGCGCTCGCCAGCTCCACGACACTTCATCTGCTGGCGAACGTGACCGGCGCCCGTGAGGCGGCATTCGATGCCACGGTGTATCCACTGGCGCTGGTTGCCGAAAACTCTACTCCACCTTCCAATCAGCTGATCCGGACAGATCTGTCCTACGACAGGGAAGACTGCGTGGAGCAAAGGGAGCTTCGGGGCGGTACACCGTGGATCCTCAAGCACGCCGGGATCCATGCGGTATTAGCCGAGCTGCAACAGCAGCATCCTCACCTGGCCGAGAACCTCACCTGTCATCTAGGAGTCAAAACGGGACTGAACCAGGTGTTTCTCGATCCATCGAGCGATATCGAACCGGAGCTCATCCGCTGGGCCCTTCGAGGGCGCGACGTCAGGCCGTTTCGCTGCCGTCCGAAATTGCGGCTGCTCTGGACTCACGATATCCGAGGAAATCCGCTGTCCCGGCTGCCGCCCAGGGCTCTGGCCTTCCTGGCTCCGTATGCTGATGCACTTCGGCGCCGGCGCGATTTTCGACAGGGCCCGTTTTGGACGGTGTTCCGGACGGTCCCGGCTGTGGCACGGCATCGGGTGGTGTGGCCGGATTTATCCCGCCAGCTCAAGGCAGCAGCCCTGACCAGCCGAGCCGATAACGAGTGTATCCCGCTCAACACCTGCTATGTGGCATCGGTCGCAACGGTCGTGCAGGCGCGGGCACTGGCTGCCTGGCTGAATTCCACCTGGCTCCGCGCCGTAGCAATGCTGGGGGCGGTACCCGCCGCCAATGGGTTCTTTCGATTCAACGCGGGGGTGGTTAAGGCTCTCCCACTTCCGCCGGCGGCACTGCGGGATCGGGATCTGGCTCAACTCGCGCTCGAGGGACAAGCCGGCAAATTGGTTGCGGGAGAGCTCGACGCGCTGGTGGCACGTCATCTCACTCTCTCGGAACGCGCGCAAAAGGCGCTTCGTGGTGCGCTGGACAGCTGCTCCATCGATCATCGCTGAAGCGCTGGTCGAAGTGCCGGACGCCCTTCTGACGGTGCTACGCCCCGGACCGTTAGTGCCGGCTGCACAGGTTGCGGCTCAGCTGGCACGGAGTCTCGGCCCGGTTGAATCTCCCGCTCAGCCGCCCTCCTGGCTGCTGGAGTGCCAGCAACCGAGCTTTCGCCGAGTGTTAGCCGCCGTCCAGCGTTACCGGGGGGCACTCCTGGCAGACCCGGTGGGAAGCGGCAAAACATTCATTGCCCTGGCTGTAGCGGCGGAGCTCAACCGGGGGACAACTGCGTGCCTGGTTCCCGCCTCGTTGCTGTCCCAGTGGAGGGACACCGCTGAACGGCTCGAGGTTCCCGTCGAGCTGTGCTCCCACGAGCAGGTCAGCCGGGGACGGCTGCCGCGCGGCACCGGTGGACTCGTCATAATCGATGAAAGCCATCACTTCAGAAACTCGCACACCAGGCGCTACCGCCACCTCGCTTCCTGGCTGATTGGCCGCTCCGCACTGCTGCTGAGCGCTACGCCGATCGTCAACCGAGCGGCAGACCTTGCGGTTCAGTTGCTGCTGTCCATCCGAGATGATGCCCTGATACTGGAAGGCGTAAGCTCACTTCGGGAACTACTCAAGCAAGGCTGCTCGCATCCGGCCCTGGGCGAGCTGGTGTTCGAGAGCGAGGCAGAGATCGAGTCCAGACCCCAGCGTGTGGTCCTCCGCCGAGCGGCTGATCCGCGAGAGTCTTTGGCTGCCGGCGCGGAGCTCGCGAGGGTGGATGCTCTCAAGCTCTCCCGTCGTCAGGCCACGGCCGAGCTGATCCGGGGTGTGTTCTTGCGGGCGGCGGCCTCGAGCCCGGCGGCATTTTACGAGAGCCTCCGTCGTTACCGCCGCCTGCTGCTGCATGCGCGCGACGCTCTGAGGGCGGGACAGATGTTGGACCGGACGGAATTGAAACGCTTCACCCGAGAACTGGACGACCAGCTGGTCTGGTGGGAGCTGCTGCCCGTAGGCCGGGCGCACTCGGAGATCGAGGTGAGCGATCTGGAGCAGCTGGAGCTGATGATCAAGCAGATGCAGAATCCGGCTTCAAGAGAAGATCCGAAGCTGGAGCGTCTGAGGGCGTTCCTGAGCGACGGGACGCCAACCCTGGTATTTGCCACCAGCCGCGCGACCGTGCGCTATCTGCGCGACGCACTGTCCGACCTGCGCGTCGCCTGGTGCACCGGCGAACGGGCCGGTATAGGATCCACCGCATTGCCCCGAGAAGACGTTCTCGGCTGGTTTCGCGGAGCGACTTCATTGCCGCAGGCACCGAGGCACCTGATCGTGACTGATGTGGCGGCTGAAGGGCTGGATCTGCAGCGGGTGGCCCGAGTGGTTCATTACGACCTTCCCTGGACCCCAATGCGGGTCGAGCAGCGAGAAGGACGAGCTGTACGCTATGGTTCCAGACACGCCCGGGTGGAGGTTGTCACCCTCTCCGTAGCGCCGCCGCTCGAGCGGCGAATCCGCCTCAGTGCCACGCTGGCTCGGAAAAGCAGGCTGCCCGCCGCAGTGGGACTGGGACCCTCGGGCAAGCATGTCTGGCGCTGGCGAAGCGAGCTGGCCAGCCGGTTCAGGAGCTTTCCGTCGGCAGCAGGACTGGCGCATGTAGTGACCCCGTCCAGCGGACTTCTTGCGGGCTTTGTGTGCTCCCCCTTCGGCCGCACTGATGGACTGAGCAGCACAGTCCTCTGGATCGATGAGCAGGCAAACTGGACCGAGTCACCCGAAGTTCTGGCGGCCCGGCTCGACGCGGCCGCCGCTCAATCAGGAACTCGTGAGCCTGATCCTGCGCAGCTGCAGCAGTATCTGGCCCTCCTGGCCAAACCGATCCGGGAACGCCTCAATTCCGCCACCGGGCGTCGCTGGATCGTTCCTGATCCAAGTCCGGCAGCCCGAGTAGTTCTGGCCCAGCTCCACGGGCTGGTGCGACAGGCTGTCCGTCGCCACGACCGGGCGGCCCTGGCTCAGCTGGAGCGGGCGATCGGCTTTGCCACCCGGGGGCACACCGCCGGTGAGGCTGCACTGCTGGAGCGCCTGGCCAAGGCCAGCGGCGGTGAACTCAAGGCTCTCATCCGCACACTGCCGCCGGAAGCGGCAAGGCCCGATCAGCTCGAGGTCACACTCACCGGCCTGGTGCTCTTCGGACCTGCGAAAAACGAGATGAGCGCGGTAGCTTCTCCGTCATGTCTCAGCTCCAAACCGTCCTCTTCGATCTCGACGGCACCCTGATCGACTCGATCAGGCTCATTCTCGACAGCTATCACCATACGCTCACGCAGCACAATCTTCCGGCCCGATCAGACGAGGAGTGGCTTCGAGGGGTGGGCACCCCGCTGCACGTCCAATTCTCCCCCTGGCATGACACGCCAGAGATGCTGGAAGCCATGATTGCCACCTATCGGGAGTTCAATCTCAAGCACCACGATCGAATGGTTACGGTGTACCCCGGCGTGGTGGAGGCGGTGAGAGAGATCAAGTCGGCGGGAATCCAAACCGGTCTGGTCACCAGCAAGAACCGGCAGGGCGCTCTCCGGGGGCTGGCGCTGGTTGGTCTGGAAGCGCTGATGGACGTGATGGTCTGTGCCGATGAAGTAAACAACCCCAAGCCGCACCCGGAGCCGGTCGAGAAGGCGGTGACGCTCTTGGGCACGGATCCGGCGCGCACCGTCTACGTGGGCGACAGCATTCACGATATGCACTCGGGCCGAGCGGCGGGAGTCAAGACGGCCGCGGCGCTCTGGGGACCTTTCGGGAGGTCGCACCTGGAAAGCGCCCGTCCGGACTACTGGTTGGAGAAACCGGAGGACCTGGTCAGCCTTATGATCAAGAAGGCGTAAGCGGGAGGAGCAAAGCGTGAGCGGTGAGCGGCAAGATCACAGGCGTGCGTCCAGGACCTCCCTCAGCCTCCGCATCAGGGTCTCCACCGTGAACGGTTTTTCCATGTAACCCGTACCAGCAGGCATCGAGCCTTCGCTGGTAAAGGCCCGCTCGGCAAAGCCGGACATGAAGAGCACCCGAAGCTCTGGCCGGCGGGACCGAAGTCGCTCTACCAGCTCGTACCCGCCCAACTCCGGCATGATCACGTCGGTGAGAACCAGATCGATGGCCTCTTCATGGGTCTCGAAGAGTCGCAGCGCTTCCGCTCCGTTGCGTGCCTCGATCACCGTATACCCATGCCACTCGAGCAGTCGGCGAACTGAGGAACGAACCGGCGCCTCATCCTCAACCAGCAAGACGGTCTCGGTTCCGATTTCGGGCATCCGCTGGGGAGCGGTGCCGATTGGAGCCTCGGGTCCCCAGTAGCGGGGGAAATACAGGGTGAAGATCGCGCCCTGACCTGGCGCGCTCTGCACCGCGACGCGACCTCCGGCCTGCTCGACAATGCCGTACACAGTGGAGAGTCCGAGGCCGCGCCCTCCGCCCTGTTTCGTGCTGAAGAAGGGCTCGAAGATCCTGCCTTGGGTGGCCTCGTCGATGCCAACGCCGGTGTCGCTCACACTGATGCTGACGTAGGGCTCTCCATCGAGCTCCGCATCGGCGGTGACGATGCGGACCTGCCCACCCGCCTGCAGCGCATCCCGCGCGTTGAGAATCAGGTTGACCAGGGCCTGTTCCACCTGCACGGGGTCTACCAGAATGGTGCCCAGCTCAGGCTGAAGCTGCGACTCCAGGGTGACCTCGGTGCCGAGCAGGCGCTGCAACATGGGCTCGAGCTCCTGCACGGTGGTGTTGAGCGAGACCACACGAGGGCGGAGCACTTGTCGCCGGCTGAAGGCAAGAAGCTGGCGGGTGAGCCCTGCGGCGCGGTGCCCCGCATCTCTGATCTGCTCGACGTCGGCACGAATCGGGTCGCCCGGCCGAAGCTCCTGCAGGATCAGATCACTATAGCTCAGGATTCCAGTCAGCAGATTGTTGAAATCGTGCGCTATGCCGCCCGCCAGCCGGCCTACCGCCTCCAACCGCTGAGACTGCTGCTGTTGCTCGGCCCGCTGCTGCTCGGCGGCCTCACGGGCTCTCTTTTCGGTAACGTCTTCCAGGAGCACGATAGCCCCGGATAGGTCCCCCGTCCCGGAAATGAGCGGGATGCTGGACATCCGGAGAACCTTGCTGATCCCGGGTATGATTTCGACCGTGAGCTCCTCATCGAACGTGCTCTCGCCGCCGCGGAGCGCACGAGAAACGCCCCAATCGCCCGGCTGCACCGGCTGGCCACTCGTGGTCCAGAACGGAGCGTGTTGCAGCACCTCCCCGACATATTCGGGCTTGTCGCCCCAGACTGCCCGGCTCGACGAGTTGGCCAGGATCACGTGG
>DATFQK010000454.1:0-2129 GCA_035264345.1 Gemmatimonadales bacterium
TCGGAGTCGTCGCCGACCACTTGGGCCATGAACTCGCGAAGTGCGCACGCCCAGGCGCTGGTGCGGAGTCGAAGGCGTCCGGCTGTCGGTGACCTGGGTCATTGCAGATCTCCATCCGTGAGGCGTGGTGTCGGTTCGACCGTAGGAGGGATATGGTGCCGCGTATCAGGGCTACATCGGGCGATAGGAAGATTTCAAACGTGGCCCTTCCGAGGCTCAGACCGCTGCCGGGCTCCTGCTCACTCTCGCGGTGCTGGCCGAGCTCGCCGCGGTGGTGCTCTCGTGGCGGCTCGAGCCGGCCTACGACACGCTGCTGTATGCGGTCTTCTCCTGCGCCTTCGCGGGCACAGGCGCCCTGATCCTGGGCCAGCACCCACGACACGTAATCGGCTGGCTGCTCCTCGCAGTCGGTGTTGAGAACGCCCTCGCCAGTGACGTCGCGCAGTGCTATGGACTGCGGGCTGCTGCCGAGGGCTGGCCGGGTGAACCGGTCCCTGAGGCGATCACCACCGCGAGCTGGCTCCCGCAGGTTCCAGCATTCGTGCTCATCGTCCTGCTGTTCCCCACGGACCGATTGCCCGGCCGGACCTCGTGGCTCGTCATCTGGATGAGCGTCCTCGGTGTCGCGCTCGCCGAACCCGGCTGGGTGCTCAACCCCTGACCGGGGCCGAGTACGCCGCCGGCACCAACCCGTACGCGGTCGAGGGCCGCTTGACTGGTGTGCTGTTCGGGATCGGGTTCACGCTCCCGGCTGCATCCCTGGTTGCGGCGTTCGTCGGGGCGGCGGTCCGGTTCCGGCGTTTCGATCGGTGTCGAGCGGCAGCAGCTGAAGTGGTTCAATCCCGTCGACTGGCGTCCTCGTGCTGGTCCTGTCCTCGGCGGGCGTGCTCTGGCACGTCACACCGGTGGTGTGGCTGCTCGCTGCGGTGTGCTTGACGGTGTGGCCGGTCACGATCGGCATCGCGGTGACGCTGGGCGACCCGGAGCTCGAGCTTCGTCAGTTTCTCGCCTCCCGACAAGCAAGACGTACCCCGGAGCAGGCTGGCGTACCGACATTCGCCGACCAGCGGCAGCTTGACCAGCCGGAGTCTGATCACTCCATCGACGTCTAAGGAGCAAGCACCGTTGGAACTGAAACCTGTCAGCCCAACCGCCAAGGGGCCCGCAAGAACCTTCACCGGCGACGTGTACGTCACCTCCATCTATTGAGGCGAAGGACCGTCGCGCATGATCATCAGCCTCGTCCGTTTTACGCCCAGCGCCCCGCAGCGCCTGGCACTCTCACGCGGTCGGCCAGACCCTGCACGTCACAGACGGCATCGGGCTGGTGCAGAGGCGCGACGGAAAGGTGATCCGGATGCGCCCTGGAGACACCGTCTATATTTCACCGGGCGAGGAGAGCGGAGGTGCAGCTGGTGCTGCCGGGTTGGGTGCGAGCCCGCGGGCATGGCGCTGTACACCGTGATCTTTATGGGCTCCCAGACCACCGGCGCGCTGTTGTGGGGATTTCTGGCCGACGCTGCTGGGCTGCGAGCGGCCGTTCTCGGATCGGCAGCCGTGGTACTGGCCGGGGTTGGCGCCGGCTTACTCTGGCGGGTATCCGAAACCGGCCATCTTGACCCCCAGCCAGCCGTCTACTGGACCGACCCGCAGCTGGCCTTCGAACCAGAACTCAATACCGGCCCGGTGCTGGTCGCCGTGCACTTCACCCTCGCACCGGAACGGCAGGCCGGCTTCCTGGAAGCGATGGATCAGCTCCGCCGATCTCGACTCCGAATGGGGGCGGCCGTTGGGAGCTGTATCGAGATGGCGAACGACCGAACCAATTCGTGGAAACCTTCCGTGTCCCGTCCTGGGAGGAACATCTCTGCCAGCACGAGGGTCGCCTAACTGGGACTGATCAAGCGATTGAGGAGGCCGCGCTGGCGTTCTCCGATCCGCCCGCGTACGGAGATCACCTGCTCCGGCAGTCAATGGCCGGACGCGCTCCAGCTCAATAGCATCTCCGCCGAACCGGTGTTGATCACGCGGTCTTCGCTAACACCACACTCCGCGGCGCGGTCGCAGCCGATGTACTGCCACTCGAGCTGGCCCCGCGCGTGTGCATCGGTGTCGATTGAGAACTGGCA
>DATFQK010000455.1:0-3666 GCA_035264345.1 Gemmatimonadales bacterium
TGGGTTGCGCAGGTCCTTCGAGGAGCGTCCACCAAGCGGAGCGGCGGTATGTCGAGCGGGATCAACGATCGCGACCGCTTCCTCGGCCGGCGAGATGACGGCCCACCGGTCTCCTCCCAGCCAGGATGCTTCGGTGATCTCTGCGTAGGGCGCCAGGACCGTATCGCCGCTCATGGTGAGCTCGACGACAGGCGCTTTGGCTTGGGAGGCTCCGCATCCGGCGAGCAGGGCCGCGAGCAGGAAGAGGCCGCCAGAGATCAATCCCGGATGCATGCCGGAAAGGTAATGGCCTGCATGCCGGTTCTTTACTCTAGGGATTCCACCAGTAGGAGATTTTCACCAGGAAGATGTTGTCGCCCGGAGCGGAGGACAGTCGCCCCAGCGCCGAGCCAGTCGAAAAGCTGCCGGTGCTCTCACTGTCGGATCGATTCTGGGTCCAGACCAGGAACAGGGTTGATCCGGGTGAGTATTCCCACCGCAGCACGGCATTTCCTCTGAGAGAAACCAAGGAAAAGTTGGGATCATCGATCTCCTGCTGGGCGGCCGGGCCAGCTCCGTCGGGATCGATCGCGAGTCGGTCGGGATCGCTGGTGTCCACCGGGTCGGGATAGGTGTTGAAGTCGTAGCTCTTCGGCCGAGCCAGCTCCTTGAACCCGGTGTATCGCCCCGAAGAGGCCAGTGGCTGGGCGTAGACCTCGAGGCTGAGCTTCGGAGTGAAGATCCAGTTCAAGCGCACGCTGGCCGAAACGGTGGTCTGGTCCAGCGTGGCGAATACGTAGCGGTGACCGAAGGTGGACGCGGCCAGCGCGTCGTCGAAGGTATCGACGTACTGCGATGAGGTGCCGATTCGCTCGATCTGCGGCTCCACGCGAAACGAGAGGCGTGCTCCGGGCTTCCATTCCAGAGCGGCCCTGGCGCTCCAACTCTGCTCCCAGTCCTCCTGATAATGGTTGCCGTGCAGACCGAAGCCGTAGATCCATCGCTTGTTCGGGTCGGAGTCCATCTGGAAGTCCCACTCCACTCCAGGCTGGTTGATCATGAGCGGACCACCGCGGCTCCGCCGGTCGCTCAGGGTGCTCGGGTTGTAGGCCACGGACCAGCGTCCGGTCGAGAAGTTCCGCATCTCGTAGAGTCCGGTCAGAAACAACCCGGTCCAGGTCACGTCGCCGCCGTAGTTGTAGCTCCGAAATCCAGCGAGGTTCAGCCGCCAGCTTCGCAGAAGCCGACCGGGCCTGGTCCATTTGTGTCCGACCATGATATGGCTGTTGATCTGATCGCTGCGGAACTGAAAGCCAAGATCGTTCACGTCGAATTTCGGGTCGATGACTCCCAGCGCGGAGTTGAACATCCAGTTGCCCTTCTGCTTGTTGAGCGAGACCCGGGCAGCATATCCGCCCAGGGAGGTAGCGCTGGAATCCAGGCCGAGGTACGACGCATCAGGCCGCTGGAAATAATGCACCGAGCTTTCCTGGAGACTCTGCATCCGTTCGGCGGTGCCATGGGAGCGGCTCACTCCGGCCCAGCCGCTGACCACCCACATTCCCGCAGGGTCCAGAGTTGTCCAGCCGTCCATACCCAGGCCGGTGGCGGTTGAGCTCAGCTCCGTTGGCAGCTTGGGCTCATCGAAGGAGCGGGCGGTAAGGGTGCCCATGAAGCCGAGGCCATGGCGCCCTCCCTGCATTTCCTTTTGGGCCCGATACACTCCGTAGTAGGTGAGCGGCTCGACCTCTTCCTGCCAATGCTGCTGGTCCAGGGCAAACCGGCCATGCTCGCGGCTGGTGAACGCACTGAGTGCACCCAAACTCCAGGTGCCCACCTTTCCCGAGAGCTTGGCTGCTCCGATGATGTTGCTGCCTGACGGCACGTCCGAGTAGTCGTAATCATCGGGCAACTCGCCCTGGGGAGCCCGGCCAATTCTTCGGGTATAGAGAAAGCTCGGGTTGCCCCAGTTGAAACCCCAGAAATCGTTGGCTCCCCCTTCCCCGAAGTTGAAAATGTTCGCCCCTTCCACGAAGAACGGCCGGCGTTCGTCGAAGAACGTCTCGACGTCGCTGAGATTGACTACCGCTGGATCGACCTCGACCTGGCCGAAGTCGGGATTGACGGTGGCGTCGAGGGTCAGATTGTTGCCGATTCCGAGCTTGAGGTCGCCTCCCATACCGGCGCCGAGGTAGGAGCCGTCGTTGAAGGGATCCTGAGCCTCATGATTCAGGTATTCGGCCCGAGTGGTGACATAAGGGAGAACCTCCAGCCGCCGTGGCGGCGAGACCTCTTCGATGCCGGCCAGCTCTACGAACCGGGAGACGAATCCACTGCCATTGCTCGGTGTGGGCACCAGATAGGCGCGCTCGTTACGACGGGCGATCTCCCGCTTGAAGTTGATGCCCCACTGGGTTTTCCGTCGCTCGAACCGAAGCTGGGAGTAGGGAATCCGGAGCTCGGCGGTCCAGCCTGACGAATCGCGGCCGACCTTGCCCTCCCACACCCCGTCCCAGGTGTCGCTGTCCCAGTCATCGTTGAACAACGTGCCATCGTAGAGGGTCCCTGCCGCATTGACGCCGAAGTAAAAGCCGGTGCGGCGGTCATGGTAGCAATCGAGGAAGACGAGAAACCGGTCTGAGTTGGTGATCCGGTCTCGGCGGGCGAGCTGGGCTCGAATGCTGTCAGGCTTGCTGTCGTACAGCCGGGCCCCGATGTAGAGCGCATCGTCATCGTAGAGCACTCGTACTTCGGTCGATTCGCTGGCCGGAGCTCCCTCGTCGGGCTCGCGCTGAATGAAACCGGAGATCGGGGGAGCGGCCGCCCACCCGGCTTCAGTCAGCTGCCCATCGAGAGTGATGTCAGCCGAGGTGCGTGCCGCGTGTACCTTCGATTTGATGGGACCCTGGGGAATGGTATCGGTCTGCCCGGCACCCAGACCGGACAGGACAAGGTACAATGCCAAAGCGGTTGTGGGATCTGCCACGAAACCTCCGTCGTGCAAGCCAGTGCTGATGCGCGTGGCTTAGACGGAGGATCCGATCAAAAGGTTGGTCTTACCGCAGAATTTCCTCGAAAAGATCGATGGCTCGGGGATCGTTGCTCTGGCCCAGCCAGAACAACGCCGTCCTCCTGAGCTCCGGGTCCGGACTCATTCGAGCAACGCGGATGAGCGCCGGTATCGCCTCCTCGGAGCTGCGCTGGGACAGGACAAATACCGCTTGCTTCCGCACCTCCCGATCGGTGCCTGTGTCGCCCGCAATGGAGTCGAGGGCGCCGTCCACCGCCGCCCCCGCGGCCTGGCCCAGCCAGAACACGGCGCTGCGACGCCGCTCCACCGGCAGCCGGGGAGAGCGGGCGAGCTGGAGGAGCGAAGGCCAAATGGTGACGCTGTCCGCCAGAGTGGCGGGCAGCACCGGATCACCCCTCAAATCGGTCTGGCTCCCGGCGAGATGCAGGAAGTACGCGGCGGCCTCTTGCGGGCGTATGGTACCGAGATCCTTGGCCGGTGAAGCATTGCGCCAACGCCCGCCGACAAAGGTTCGAAGGGCGACCACCTGGTGGTTGCGGATATCGAGAGTTACCCGGACCGGCTGGCTCTCACATTCCACTTCCCAGTCTTCGCTGTCCTGAAGGTTGATGTTCTGGCTTCCGTCGCCACAGACTCCCGGCCGAGCGGCAAAGCTC
>DATFQK010000456.1:0-10980 GCA_035264345.1 Gemmatimonadales bacterium
TGGAGAACGTGATCGACGCCAATCAGTATCCCCTGCCGGAAATCTCCGACCTGGCGCAGAGGATCCGCCGGATCGGGCTGGGGGTCATGGGTCTGGCCGACGTCTTCGTAAAGCTGGGGGTGTCCTACGATTCAGACGAAGGTGTCGCTCTCGGCCGGAAAATCCAGCAGTTCGTCGACGAAGAGGGCAAGCGGGAATCCGAGCGGCTCGTGGGGCAACGCGGAACGTTCCCCGAATGGGAGCGGAGCATTTGGGGTCCGGATGAGACCTGCGCTCGCAACGCTCAGGGCGAACGGGTTCGACCCCTGCGGCGGCTGCGGAACTGCAACGTCACCACAGTGGCGCCCACCGGCACCATCTCGATCATCGCCGGCTGCAGCTCCGGGATCGAGCCGCTGTTTGCCGTCGCCTTCATGCGCAATCAGGCTGGGGTCCTCATGCCCGACGTCAATGAGGATTTCATCGCCATCGCCCACAGAGAAGGCTGGTACTCGGACGAGCTGATGCGGAAGATCGCGGAGAGCGGCCACATCGATTTCCCCGAAGTTCCGGCCAAGTGGCAGCGAGTCTTCGTCACCGCCAACGCCATCAGGCCCGAATGGCACATCCGGATGCAGGCCGCATTTCAGGAGTTCAACGACAGCGCCATCTCCAAGACGTGCAACTTCGCCCACGATGCGTCCGAGGAATACGTCGAGGAAATCTACCGGCTGGCCTATCGGCTCAACTGCAAAGGCGTGACCGTCTACCGCGATGGCAGTCGCGACATGCAGGTTCTGTCCGCCGGGTCCACCGCCAAGAAGGTGACGGAGCAGGTGGGGAAGGACGGGAAGGTCGGAAAGGTCACTCAAGAGGCCAGCGGAACCGCCGATCTGCACGGCGAGATCGCCGAGCTGCGGGCGGATAACGAACGGCTCCAACGCATCGTGCTGGAGCTGGAGTCGGAAAACCTCCAGCGGCGGCAGAAGCGCTCCCGGCCCGAGGTCCTGCGCGGCACCACCCGTCGGGTCGAAACCCCCCTGGGAACGCTCTACGTGACCATCACCGAAGACGACAGGGGTCAGCCGTTCGAGGTCTTCATGACTCTGGGGAAGGCGGGCGGCGCCCTGATGGCCGACGTGGAATCGCTCGGACGCTTGATCAGTCTGGCGCTGCGTTCGGGTATCCCCATCAAGGAGATCTATCGCCAGCTCCGCGGCATCAGCTCGGACCGGGTGATCGGTCTGGGGCCGAACAAGATTCTGTCCGTGCCCGACGCCGTCGGTATCGCCATCGAGCGCTGGATGCAGGAGAAGCAGGGGATCCAGCAGGAGCTCCTGCCCGGAACCAAGACCGCCGCCCCAGCCGAGCTTGCTCCGGTAGTGAACCAGCCGGTCGGCCAGTCGGGCCCTCGAGGAGAGCAGATGATTTTCGGCGGGATGCAGGAAATGCTGTCGGGCGCCTGTCCCGACTGCGGATCTCAGCTGGAGTTCGCCGAGGGGTGTATGAAGTGCCACGTGTGCGGCTTCAGCGAGTGTGGGTGATCGTGGTCATCCACCAGTAGCCCAGCCGTAACACGACAGCGCCCGTCGGCCGAAAGGCCGGCGGGCGTTGGCTTGTCGGAGAGGAGTTTCCATGGAGTACGCTCATGAATTCATTACTCCGGTCGACGTCCCCCGGGCCACAAACCCGCTGCTGCAGCATGTGCCCGATACCTATGCCTCAGAGACCAACAAGCTGGGGTCGATCTGGAGCGAATTGAAGGACGACCAGCTCGAGTTCCGTCCCCATGCCCGCAGCAGCTCGATCCGGCAGATCCTGACCCACCAGATCCTTTCGGAACGAAGGTTCTTCGCGGAGTTCATCGGATTGGAGGAGCCTGCAGTCGAGTCGCTGCTTCCCTCAGGCGATCGACCTCCCGTCCAGGCTTACGTGGACCGAGTCGTGGCGCTGGCCCGCGCCCGGCTCCCGTCCCTGGCCGGGGCGGATGAGAAATTCTGGCTGCGCGAGGTTCCGTTCTTCGACATAACCCGACAGCGGATCTGGGTTTTCTGGCGGCGGGTGCTGCATACGGCTCACCATCGAGCCCAGGTCGGCATCTGCCTCCGCCTGCTGGAAGATCCGGTGCCTCCCACCTATGGCCCCACCGCCGACGTCAGCTGGACCGGAGCGGATCCGACCAACACTCTGGACGCCGCGCGCCGGGCAGGGCCATAATGCAGGGATAAGGGGAATCATTCACGGCTTCGAAGAGAGGGATCCATGGCGGCAGACCAGCAGGGTGGCGCACTCAAGCCGGTGTCGCCCGCTCGCGTGGCGGAAGAGCTCACGAAACTCAGCAGCCAGCGGAAGGAGGGCAAGCTGGCCCCCGATGAATACGAGCACCGGTTCTCTCGCATGATCACGGAGCTGCGCGAGCGGCGGATCGATGGCTCACGGGCCGACATTCTTGGCACCCTTACGCCTCTGCGGGATCAAGGGGTGATCTCTCCCGTCGATTGGCAGCGGCTGACCCGGCAGCTGGGATTGGCGTGAACCTGGCGCCACTGGAGATGTCCGTTCCCGCCGGGGACGGACTGGTGTTGAAGGGCACTCTTACTTATCCGGATGAGTACGCAGGCGTAGCATTCCCGCTTGCCGTGCTGGCCCACCAGTATCCCGCCACCCGGGATAGCTACGCACCCCTGGTCGCCGATCTGCTCGATAGCGGTGTAGCCACGCTGGCGTTCGATCTGCGTGGCCATGGCGCCTCCATCATCTCACTCAACGGTCCGCTGGTGATCGACACGCCCGAGGGGCTTACCCTCGAGGCGTTTGGGCTGGCGTTCATGAGCAGCGCCGGCAAGGTAGGTTTTTCCCGCCTCGACAACGACATACTGAGGGTCGCTTCCTGGGGGGCCAATCAGAACTTCATCGATCCCGGTCGGCTGGCGTTGGTCGGTGCCAGCATTGGGGGAAGCGGTGTCCTGCTGGCGCTGAGCAGAATCCCCGGCCTCCGCGCCGTCGCCACTGTGGGCGCGGCCGGCGCACCGGCCATCAGCAATGACGCCGCCGATCGCATCCGGACCAATCTGGAGCAGACCAGGGTACCCTGTTACCTGGCTTCCTCTCGCGAGGATCCATTCGATGGGGGCGGCAATGTCGCCCGATGGAGCCGGGGACTCTCCCACGTGAGCGAACGGCTCATTCCCGGTTCGGCGCACGCCATGGCCATCTACTTCGACGTGCGGGACGAGCTCCTTCAGTTCCTGCTGCCGGCGCTCGGTATCCAGTGATTCGACGGCGCAAGCTCGGTCACAACGCTCCTGAGGTCTCGGCTGTGGGCTATGGCGGAATGCACCTGTCGATTCAGGAACGACCGCCTGAGGAGCAGGGAGTTCGGGTGATTCATGCCGCCCTCGACGCGGGCGTGACTCTGATCGACACCGCCGACGTGTACTGCCTCGACGATCGTGATATTGGCCATAATGAGCGGCTGATCGCCCAGGCTTTGCGAACTTATCGGGGAAACAAGGACCAGGTACTCGTGGCCACCAAGGGTGGCATGGAACGGCCAGGTGGGCGCTGGGTCATGGCGGGACGACCCGCGCAGCTCAAAGCAGCCTGCGATCGTTCATTAAAGGCGCTCGGGGTGGACCAGATCGACCTGTATCAGCTGCACACGCCGGATCGCTCCGTGCCCTTGGCCGACAGCGTGGGAGCTCTGGCTGATCTTCAGCGGGAAGGGAAGATCCGCTGGGTGGGATTGTCGAACGTGTCAGTCTCCGAGATCCAGGAGGCCGAGACCCTGGTCGAGGTGACCTCGGTACAGAACCGGCTGAATCCGTTTTTCCGGGAGGCGCTGGAGGAAGGCGTGGTCCAGTACTGCACCGAGCAGGGGATCGGTTTCCTGGCGTACAGCCCGATCGGGGGCGGGAGACTCAACCGCAAGCTACCGGCGCATCCGGTGCTCCGCCCCATGGCCAGCCGGCTCGGCGTCACGCCCCACGTGCTGGTTCTGACTTAGGTGCTGGCCAGGTCGCCGGCCGTGATTGTCATTCCCAGCGCCCGCACCGTCGAGCATGCGGTCGACAGCACCGCCGCCGCCAGCATCACCCTCTCGTCCGCCGACCTCTCGGCGATCACGACTGCCGAGTTCTCCCGGGCCTGATCAGGCCCACCGCACCAGCGTAGCCCCAGCCGTAAAACCGGCGCCCACCGCGGCAAACACCATCAGGTCGCCCCGCTTGAGCCTGCCGTTTCTGACCGCGGCATCCAGCGCCAGAGGAAGGGTCGCGCCGGTGGTATTGCCGTAACAGGCCAGGACCGATGCGACTCTCTCGGACGGCAGCCCCAGACGCTCGCCCACGGCATCCAGAATTCTCTGATTGGCCTGGTGAGGAACCAGCAGGGCGACATCGGCCGGAGTGAGGCCGTTACGCTGCAGGAGCACCTGCACGCTTTCGACCATCTGGGACACGGCGAACTTGAACACCACCTTGCCGTTCTGTTTGAGGAAGTGCTGTCGCCCGGTGACCGTCTCCACGCTGGGCGGATGCAGCGACCCGCCGGCCGGCATGAGCAGGTCGTTTCGTCCGCTGCCGTCCACCCGGTGGTGAAAGTCCAGGATCCCGAAAGTCGGCTCCGCCGGTTCCAGCAGCACCGCACCCGCGCCGTCGCCAAAGAGGACCGCCGTAGTGCGGTCCAGTGGATCGATGATCGAGCTCATGAGATCCGCACCGACCACAACCACCCGCTGATGCGCGCCGCTGGCGACCAGCTGGGCGCCCGCCGTGAGGGCGTAGAGGAAGCCGGAACAGGCGGCCGAAAGATCGAAGCCCCAGGCCCGGGTGAGCTCGAGCTGATCCTGAATGAGACAGGCGGTTGCGGGAAAGAGCATGTCGGGGGTGACGGTCGCCACGATGATAGCGTCGATGTCCCCCGGTCCGAGCTTGCGACCGGCCATGAGCCGGCGAACGGCTTCGGCTCCCATCGTGGAGGTCGTCTCGCCGGGAGCTCCGATTCGGCGCTCGCGGATGCCGGTGCGGGTGATGATCCAGTCGTCAGAGGTATCGAGACTCTGCGCCAGCTCCGCGTTGGTCAGTACTCGTTGCGGCACGTAGATGGCAACGCCGGTGATCGCGGCTCGGCGGGGCTCGGAGTGCCGTTCTACCATATCCGCATCTCTGCCTGACCGCGAACCGGCCAGAAGCGCCTTATATTTCTGCAATGCCCTTCGTCACTCGCCGGAGCACCGTCAGCACCGACGTTGGCGGCGTCTCGATTGGATCCGCTCACCCGATCGTGGTCCAATCGATGACCAACACCGACACCGCCGATGTCGCCGCGACGGCCGGCCAGATTGCCGAGCTGGCGCGGGCGGGAAGCGAGCTGGTTCGGGTCACGGTCAACAACGAGGCTTCGGCCCAGGCGGTGCCCGGTGTGGTCGACGCGCTGGCGCGGCTGGAGGTGAGCGTTCCCATCATCGGCGACTTTCACTACAACGGCCATCTGCTCCTCACCAAGTATCCGGAATGCGCCCGGGCCCTGGCCAAGTATCGGATCAATCCCGGAAACGTGGGAGGGAAGCGGCGGGACGAAAACTTCCGGTCGATCATCGAGGTTGCGCTGGCGTACGACAAGCCGGTCCGCATCGGGGTGAATTGGGGCTCCCTCGACCAGACGCTGCTGACGGCAATGATGGACGCAAACGCACGGCGGCCGGCTCCCCGTGATACCCGGCTGGTCGTCATGGAAGCAATGGTGGAGAGTGCCTTGCAGTCGGCGGCGCTTGCCGAGGCGACGGGCCTGGGCCACGATCGTATCGTGCTCAGCGCCAAGGTCTCCGGGGTGCAGGATCTGGTCGACGTCTATCGCATGCTCGCGGCCCGGTGTGACTTTCCGCTTCACCTCGGATTGACCGAGGCTGGGCTTGGCGCCAAGGGAATCATTGCGAGCACCGCCGGACTCAGCATTCTCCTGCAGGAAGGAATCGGCGATACCATCCGGGTGTCCCTGACGCCCCAGCCCGGAGGCGACCGCGCCGAGGAGGTCCGGGTGGCGCAGCAGATTCTTCAGTCGCTGGGACTTCGCAGCTTTTCTCCGCAGGTCACTGCCTGTCCCGGCTGCGGCCGCACCACCAGCACTTTCTTTCAGCAGATGGCACAGGACATTCAGGATTATCTGCGGGTGAAGATGCCGGTGTGGCGCAGTGAGCATCCCGGCGTCGAAGAGATGAAGGTCGCGGTCATGGGCTGCGTGGTGAACGGCCCGGGTGAATCGAAACACGCCAATATCGGGATCTCGCTCCCGGGCACGTTCGAGGAGCCCAAGGCTCCGGTGTACGTCGACGGGCGTCTCCTGGTGACGCTGCGTGGCAACGACATCGTGGCCGAGTTTCTGGAGATCCTCGAGGAGTACGTTTCCTCCCACTACGGTGTCGGGGCCGCGGAGCGGGTCTGATCGGTCTCGAAGCAGCCCTCCGCGATCAGCCGCTGGCTGCAAGTCTCGCCCTGTTCGTCGCCGGCCTGGCCACCAGTCTTACTCCCTGCGTGTACCCGATGATTCCGATTACCGCCGGCATCTTGGGCGGGGTGGGTGCGGTTGAACGCTCGCGTGGCCGCACTCTGGCGCTCACGCTGGTGTACGTCCTGGGCCTGGCACTGGTGTACTCCGTGCTGGGGCTGCTGGCCGGTCTCTCCGGCACGCTGTTCGGCAGCGTCAGCTCGAGTCCCTGGGCCCTCCTGATCATGGGCAACCTGCTGCTCGTGTTTGGCCTGGGCCTGTTGGACGTCTTTAACTTCGGCGTCCCCAGTCGGGTTGCCGCCTGGGCTGGCCGCATTGGCGGCAATTCGGTAGCCGGCGTGTTCGCTCTCGGGGCCACCTCGGGGCTGGTGGCTGCCCCCTGTGGCGCGCCCGCATTCGCCGCCGTCCTCACATTCGTCAGCACCACCGGAAGCGCCTGGTTGGGGTTTCTCTACCTCTTCGTCTTCTCCTTGGGACTGACCGCTCTCCTGGTTGTGGTAGGAGTATTCAGCGGAGTCCTGGCGGCGATGCCCCGGGTTGGCCGATGGACCCTGACCGTGAAGCGAGTTGGCGGCATATTGCTGCTTGGAATGGCGGAATACTACTTCGTAAGAGCGGGGACGGTACTATGAAGACTCTTCTGCGGGCGTCGGCGGTTGCTCTGCTCCTGCTGGGCGGGGGCAGGCTCGCTGCTCAGGAGTCCGGCATCCCCGTGGGGAGTAAGGCGCCGGCGGTCACGGTGAACGATCTCGAGGGAAAGCCAGTCGACCTGGGCCGGTATATCGGGAAGCAGCCCGTTCTGCTCGAGTTCTGGGCTACCTGGTGCGAGCTTTGCGAAGAGCTGCTTCCGCGGGTTCGAGCGGCCCAGGCGGCTTACGCCTCGAAAGTCGAGTTTATCGGCGTCAACGTTACCGTCAATCAAACCCGTGACCGGGTTCGCAGGTACGTCGACTCGCACCAGCCCGGATTCCGTACGCTGTACGACGATCAGGGCACCAGCATCCGAGCCTATAAGGTCCCCACCACATCCTACGTGGTCGTGATCGATAGGGCGGGGAAGGTCGCGTATACCGGCACCGGGGGCACTCAGGATTTGGAGGGTGTCCTCCGCCGGGTTACTCAGGACTGAACTCTCAGCAAGGATTCAACGATGCGCGTTTCTCACCTTTCACTGGTATTCATCGGCCTGGCCATGGTGCCCGCCGCCCGGGCGCAGAATCAGGCAGGTACGGTCAAGGCCGTTCTCCAGAGTGGACCGGACGTGGGCCAGCGCGCGCCGGACTTCTCGTTGCCCTGGGCCAATCGCGACGGGGTAGGTCCTGTGGAATCTCCCTACCAGCTTGCTAGCGACCGAGGCAAAACCGTAGTGGTTGCCTTCTACCCGCGCGATTTCACCAAGAGCTGCACCACCCAGATGCGCACCTTGGCCGAACAGTATGACAGCCTGTTCGGGCCCAACGTGGTTGTGGTCGGGATCAGCGCGGATTCCGTCACCACCCACAACCGCTTCGCGGCCAGTCTGGGCCTTCCGTTCCGGCTGCTGAGTGATCCGGAGCAGCGGGTATCCAAGCAGTACGCCAGCAAGGATCCTGAGGGTTACAATCGGCGTACCGTGTATGTCGTAGGGCCGGATGGCCGGGTCAAGTTTCGGAATCTGAACTTCAATGCACAGGATTCCAGCGACTTCGCCGAGCTGCGGGCAGCAGTGAAAAGCAGTACCCGCGGAACCTGAGCGCGCCTTCATTTTCCCTGAGGACGTATGCTGAAGCCCCTCGCCATTGGCGTGGCTGTCGTTTGCAGTGTACCCACCGTGGCACGGGCACAGCATATCAGCGAAAAAAAGGAGGCACAGGCATGGAGCCTTCAAGGCTTGAGAGAAGCTTATTGCGTGCGCTTTCTGATCGATCCCCGCGCGGCGGCTAAAGAGGTCAAGTCCGGCTTTCGCCCGATTCCCGCCAGTCAGGACCGCACACTTCATCCCGCCATTCAGCAGTTGATCCGCTATCAGCCCGAGTTTGCCGCCTGGTCTGCCTCCAACGTCTGCTTCTACTTTGCCGATGCGGTCCAGGTCGGCAGCCGTCGGGTAGCGGAAAAGAATCCACGCGACCGGCAGATGCTTGCGGTGTGGACGCTGCCTACTCAGGAGGAGTCGTCAGGAAGTCGGCGGGATGCGGTATTGGGTATTTACTCTGCTCGAAGTAATCTGACTCGCGCCGCCGGAACCGCTGGGGTGCGGCTGCGGGAAGCTCACCTGTCCGTGGTGGACAGCGCCGACACCGGCACCGATGTGCACACCATCAAGCTGGAGCGAACTTCGCTGATTTGGCGTGGGCGCCCCGCCGCTGACAGTACCAGGGTCGACCGCCCGATCGAGGAATCGTGGACCGTTCCCGGTACCCGCACCGGTCCCTGGTCGGTTCGATTTACCTGCCGTCCGGTATGGACCCGTGCACTCGTGGGCTCCCTTACGGTGCAAGGGAAGGGGGATCTCACAAAGTGGTTGAAGGGGTCCCCCATCCGCTTCGTCGGCCCACTTTATCGCGGCGGGGCGGGCGAGCTTCAATTTCTGCGATGAGCCGATGGTCATAGCCCCCATTTCGCCCCTCCTCTCGTCCGCGCCTACGCCTCTCCGCCTCTCCGATCGTTCGTTTCCGACCCTTTCCTGACCTGTTTCCAGCCTTAGTCCCACCCGGCCAAAGAGCTATGTCGAAAGTGTTCATAATTAGAATCTCTGCATAAATAATTGGGCCGAAACGACACTGTCGCCATTCGCACGTGCTGGTCGAGCCCGGACCGATAATCGCGGAAATTCAAATAAGTTACAGCTCTGATTCTGAGGAGCCGGGGACCGGGGGATCAAGCAGATTCTCAGGTTTTACACGCAAATAAGATATTCACTTCCCGGGCTTTTCCACATGTGGAAATTGGGCTGCGACGCCCCTCAGACCCCTCGGACGAGTCGTAAGACTGACCTCGTGCTGCGAGTGTGACTGCTGTCCATTAGACTCCTGCCATGCCGCGCACCTCTCTTCGCCGCACTAAGATCGTTGCCACGCTTGGTCCCGCCTGGGACACCCCGCCGAAGATGACTGCCCTCCTGGATGCCGGGGTCGACGTGGTGCGGATCAACGCCTCGCATGGCACACCGGAGACGCGTGCCCGGTGGATCCACGAGCTACGCGGAGTTCTCCAGGGAAGGCGCGAAGCCGCCGCCGTGTTGCTCGACCTGCAAGGCCCCCGCATTCGGATCGGCGATCTTTCCAAACCCACTCGGCTTGAGCCGGGACAGAAGGTGGTGTTTGCTCCCGAGGACGTCGTCCAGCCCGGCGAGATCCCTACGACCTACGATGATCTTGCCCGCGACGTGCGGATCGGAGCCCGCATACTGCTGGACGATGGACTCCTGGCGCTGGAGGTGAGAGGTGTACAGGAAAAGAGAGTGGAGGCGGTGGTCCACTACGGCGGTGAGCTCAAGGCACACAAGGGTATGAACCTCCCGGGCATCGAGGTGAGCGCCCCGGCACTGACCGAAAAAGACATCGAGGATGTGCAGCAGGCCGGCTCCCTGGGGGTGGATTATATCGCGCTCTCGTTCGTGCGGCGCCGAGAGGATATCGAGCAGCTTCGCAGTCTGGTGCCCCGGGGGGTAAAGCTGGTAGCCAAGATCGAGAAGGACACCGCGATCACCAACCTGTGTGGGATTCTGGACAGCTCAGATGCGATCATGGTGGCCCGGGGCGATCTGGGCGTGGAGTTGCCCTTCGAGGAAGTCCCCTTGATTCAGAAGCAGATCATTCGCGAGGCAAGCCTGCATGGAAAGCCGGTCATTACCGCCACGCAGATGCTCGAGTCGATGGTGCATGCCCCGCGGCCCACACGAGCAGAGACATCGGACGTGGCCAACGCGATTCTGGATGGCACCGACGCGGTGATGTTGTCAGCCGAAACAGCGGTGGGCGATTATCCGTTGGAGGCGGTACAGGCCATGGACCGCATCGCCCGTGAGATGGAGAGTCAGCGTCAGTCACGCGGAGCCAGCATCGATGCGGCATTGGGCCGGCGCTCAGCGGAGCAGGGAGCGCTGCGGCACCACCAGCCAGTTGCCGGGGGACCCATCCGGACGGAAGATGCCATTGCCGTGGCGGTCTGTGCTGCCGCAGAGATGCTGTCCGCTCCCCTGATCGTCTGCTTTACGAGCAGCGGTTTTACGGCCCGCAAGGTGGCCACCTGCCGGCCCACGGTGCCGATCTTCGCCTGTACGCCGGAGCCGGAGACCTTTCGCCAGCTCGCGCTGGTTTGGGGTGTAACCCCGGTGCTCACTGCGCACTCCAATGATTACGACGGAATGCTCAAGGCAGCCCGGCAGCAGATCCTGGACCGCCAGCTGGCGCAGCCGGGGGAGCGAGTGGTGGTGACTGCGGGAGTTCCTTTTGACATGCCGGGCACAACGAACTTCCTCAAAGTCGAAGCCGTCTAGCGGATGCGTTTGACCTTTCT
>DATFQK010000457.1:0-3533 GCA_035264345.1 Gemmatimonadales bacterium
GGTCACCACCAGATACCGCCGCACCACTGACTCAGCCTCGGCTACGGTCTCCTCGCGAGTTCCTTTCTTCTGCGGCGGCATCAGCAGCGCCAGCTTCCGGCTGAGCAAATCACCCGTCGCCAGCACCACGAATAGGATGACGATCGTCTGGAGCAGCGTGCTCAGGATCCCGGTGGTGGTCGCGAATACCCGGCCCACGACTGGAGAGATGAATCCCCCACCCTCGGCTGAGGGTGCCTGCGCTTTCTGATTTTCCTGTCCCTTTTTCCCCTGGCCTGCCCCGGTCACTTCCTCTTTGGCCTTTTCGACGGCTTGGGAGACCTGTTTGATCGGCTTCCTGAGCTTAGCGATCTTCCCTCGAGCGGCAGACAGGGTCTGGGGCGCCTCCCGAACCCAGCCTTTGAGCGGACCGGCCAGGAAATACCCTCCTGCCACGAGCAATCCGAGAATGCCGATGGTCACCAGAGTTGCGCCGACGGCATCGGGTACACCAATCCGCGACAGCAGCTGAACCAGCGGGCGAACCAGCGCCGTCACCATGAGCCCGAGTGCAATGGGAACGAAAACCTCCTGTCCCAGGTACAACGCGGCAGCCGCGGCAATGGCCGCGAGGATGCTCAGGCTGGTCGAGCGCGAAGTCACCGGATTCAGCTCCTGTCCTCTCGAAGGATGGCGTAGACTACCACGTCTTCATACGCTCCCCACTTCCTCACCCGCTGGCGCAGGAGCCCTTCGCGCAACATTCCGGCGGCCTGCAGAACCTTCCCCGCCGAGGGGTTGCGAAGCATGTGATGGGCACAGATTCGATTCAGACCAATGGAGTCGAATCCGAAGTCGATGACTGCAGCCGCAGCCTCACGGGCATAGCCCTTACCCCACCACTCCCGCCCGATCCAGAATCCCAGCTCGGCCTGGAGATGCTCCGGATCGATGTCTCGCAGCCCAACCGACCCGATCAGGGCTCCGTCGGTACGCAATCGAATGGCAAAGTTGATGGCCCGTCCCCGGGAAGCTTCCCTTCGCTGCTGTCCGATCCATGCGAGGGCGTGATCCAGCTCGTAGGGATGGGGAATTGCCAGTGTGGTGTCGGCAATCTCCCGCGCGCCGGCAAGGCGCTGCAGTTCAGGAGCGTCTTCTGCCGTGAACGCCCCGAGCGTGAGACGAGGCGTCCGCAGGGTTGGGGTTGCAGTCACGGCGGGACTAGAACGCGTGTTGCTGTGCCCGCTCGATGCTCTGCCCCAGCTCCGCTGCAGCTTCTCGTAAGTTGTTCAGCTCGGCATAGCGCCCGCTCACTGAGCCGGCTCGAAGATCGTTGCCCAGGCCACGGCACATTTCCGTGGCCCGCCGGATGCGGAAGCGCTCCTGGAAATTCTTGTAGTCATCACCCCCGGCCGCTCCGAGCAAACCCCAGAGTCTCAGACGCATGTCGTCCAGCGCGCTCTTGAAGTCCTCCAGCCCCTCGACTGGCGCCTTGCCCAGCGCCAGGCGGACCTCGATGGCCCTCAAGGTGGAGTTGAGCGTCGCGACGTGTTCGCCAAAGCTGGGCTCTCCCATGAACCCTCCTGACGAGTGGCCGCAGAGCGGCCTGAGTCTGCCTCCGTGCTACTCCCGGTATGCGTCGACCGACATGTTGAGGTCCCGTCGCAGCTCCGTCTCGCCACTGACCAGCGAGCTCCAGCTGATCTCCTGCCCCTTGCGAGCGCCCTTCGGAGTGATCTTCACCCCTTCCGGGGAGATGGCCACGGTGTAGAGCTTGCCGTCCAGGTCCAGCTCTCGCTTGATCGTCTTATCGAGTTTGGTAGCCATGATTCCTCAGCAGTTTGGAGAGGTGCAGTCGCGCATAAGTCTATGTGTACCAGCAGGTCCCTGTTCCAGCCCCGCCAAGTATACGCAATAGATGGCACTGCCGTCGAGTTGCGCCGGGGTGCCCACCCCCTAGCTTTAGAATATCCCCCACAGAGCAGTTGGTGATGCCCAATGAGCGTGAGGCCCGCCTTAAGCGGGAATTCGCGAAACTCTATCCCGGCCTCAAACCCGGGGTTTGGTACAAAGCCGCCTGGTTGTCGGCCCGCCAGTTCGCCCGAATTCCATGCGATGGCCGTGCGGCGTCCATGGCCTCCGTGGTGAACCAGCAGCATTTCGAGTTTCGGGGCGGAAAGCCCTGGCGCAACCCAAGGGCTGGGCAGCGATAGCCCACCTGGTAGCCGGGAACCACCGCCCGGTTCCGTCTGTTCCCCCATGTTCGATAGGTCCACCCACCTGTGGCCGATATCACAGCAGTGGCGTGGCCGCTCAGTAAACTGCCCTATCTCAAGGATGGGCAGGCCCGCAACTTGGGGCGCGCTCTTCAGAATTCTTCCGGGTGCTCTGACCCGTGCAGTCATAGATAGGCCTATGAGTTATTTGCGCTTCCTGCATCGAGTCCTGGCGCCGGCCGGCGCCGTTGCCGCGCTCGCCTGCGGCGGAGACGACCTCGTCCTTCCGACCGGCGGCACCGACGGCTCTCCGGCAAGCTCTCCAGCCGAGCTCCAGATGGTCACCGGAGACGGCCAGGTTGGAGCGCCGGGATCACCCCTGGCTCAGCCGATCGTCGTGAAGCTGCTCGATCAGGACGGCAATCCGATGCCCGGGCAGCGGGTGGCCTGGGTGATCAGTACCGGCGCGGGGACGGTCGTGCCTCAGAGTCCCACCACCGACGAGAATGGGATGGCCTCGGCTGCCTGGACGCTGGGGTCCGAAGGGGCCAACAGCCTGAACGCGGTGGTGAGCGGGATCGACCCGGTGACCTTCACCGCTACAGCCGACAACGGTGGCGGCAATGACGGTTCCGGAGGTGGCGGCGGCGACGGCTCGGGCGGAGGGAGCGGCACCGGCACGGGACCGAGCGCCGGAACATCAACCGTTTCGGCCGACCCGTCCTCGATAGAGGCCGGGAATGGGGTCTCGACGATTCGGGTCACGGTGCGAGATGCTACCGGTGCTCCGGTTCCCGGCGCTGTCGTGACTCTGACAGCCAGCGGCAGCGGCAACACGTTGACCCAGCCGAAAGACCCGACGGGTGCCGACGGTGTGGCGATCGGCCAGCTCGAGTCGAGTGTCGCCGGAACCAAGGACATCGTGGCTGTGGTCAACGGTACCCTTCAGATCAATCAAACAGCCCAGATCACGGTATTGATCGCTCCGGCCAGCCGGGTCCAGATGGTTGAGGGCGACGATCAGCGGGCGCAGCCCGGGGCCGAAGTTTCCGTGCGTCCCGCCGTGCGGGTCCTCGACGCCGCCGGCCATCCGGTGGCCGGTTATGAGGTGACATTTGTCGTGGGCCAGGGTGGTGGCACCGTCAACGGCGGCGTCCAGACCACGAACAACCAGGGCATTGCCCGGGTGGACAGCTGGATTCTGGGCAGCGAGGGACGGAATACGCTGGAGGCGCGGGCGGGCTCGCTCCGGGGGAGCCCGGTGATCTTCACGGCGACTGCAGTGGCTCCGCCGCCGCCACCTCCACCACCTCCGCCGCCACCACCGCCGCCACCACC
>DATFQK010000458.1:0-7641 GCA_035264345.1 Gemmatimonadales bacterium
GGCTCCTCGAGCCCACCTTCGCCGGCGGTCTCAAGAGTGAATTCCCCGGTACTCAGGTCAATCGCCGCAAGCCCCACATTCGAGCTTCCCGGCCTCCCCGCTTCACCGCCTCCCCGCTGTATCGCCACCAGCCAGTTGTTCCGCGATCCGGCCACCCACCCGTCCTGCAAGAGCGCCCCCGGCGTGACCGTCTCGACCACCTCACGACGGACCAGTCCCCGGGCCAGCTTGGGGTCTTCCACCTGCTCGCAGATGGCGACCCGGTGTCCTGCACCTACTAATTGTCGGAGGTATTCTGCGGCGGCTTTGACCGGAACGCCGGCGAGAGGAACGCCGTCGCCGCGAGAGGTCAGTGCAATGTCAAGAATCCTGGCGGCCAGCTCGGCGTCTTCGTTGAACATCTCATAGAAGTCGCCCACACGATAAAAGAGAATCGCGTCCCGATGCTGCGCCTTCATCTCCCGCCAATGCTTGAGCATGGGCGGGGTGGGGGCCGCGCTATCCTGGCTGACCGGAGGCATAGCAGGCAATATAACGATCGCCCACTCCGGCCAGCCGAGGCGCCGCCTGGCCTATCCGCCGATCTGGTTCAGCTCAGCCATGTCGTGGCGGGTGAGCCTCAGCTCGGCGGCGGCAGTGTTCTGTTCCAGATGAGCCAGCGAGCTGGTTCCTGGAATGACCAGCATGTTGGGAGAGCGAGCCAGCAGCCAGGCCAGCGCAATTTGATACACCGTCGCGCCGTGCCGTTGAGCCACCCGGTGGAGCGGCCCGCCTTCGCTCAGGCCACCGGCCGAAACCGGAAACCACGGGATAAAGGCCATCTTCTCCCGCTCGCAGTAATCCAGTTCGGAATCCCATTTCCGGTCGCTCACGTTGTAGCGGTTCTGGATCGACACCACCGGAAGAAAGGAGCGGGCGTGCTCGATCTCTTCGGAGGAAACTTCCGAGAGTCCCAGATGGCGAACGAGCCCCTCTTCCTGGAACCCGCGCATGACGGCGAACTGCTCGTCGGCCGGGACCTTGGGATCGATCCGGTGGAGTTGCCACAGGTCGATCCGGTCCAGCTTCAACCGATCGAGGCTGGCTTCGAGCTGGCGCCGGAGGTGTTCGGGCCGCCCATTCTCCACCCAGCGATCCGGGCCCGGGCGCTCCAGGCCTCCCTTGGTGGCGATGACCAGGCCAGGATAGGGATGCAGCGCCTCGGCGATCAACTCTTCGGAGATGTGGGGACCATACGAATCGGCGGTATCGAAGAAGTTCACCCCCAGCTCGACGGCGCGCTGAAGCACGCGGATGGCTTCGCCGCGGTTGCGGGGTGGTCCCCAGATGCCCTTGCCGGTCAGCCGCATGGCGCCGAATCCCATACGGTTCACCGGGAGATCGCCACCCAGGGCAAAGGTGCCGGCTGCGGCGGCAGGAACGGAAACGGTGTGAGGATTGCTCATGAAAGATCCGGTCAGAAAGTTCAAGGCGGAGGTAGATCGGGCACAGATCTGAAGATGTGACAGCAATCACCGGCCTCTCGCCACTCTTCGGATCTTATAGCTTTGAACAGGTATGGACTCGACATCGGTTCCCGACAGTCTGTCTCCCGCGCTGGACGCGGTGGTTTCTCGATTCGCCGGCATGGTGCGTGGCGTCGGGTGGCGGCATCGGCTTTCGGAGGCCGATGTCGATGAAGTCATGCAGCAGGTGCGGATCCGCCTGTGGCGGGCCCAGCGTGAGAGTGAGCAGATCGGCCGCACCCCTGCGTCCTACGTATATCGAACGGCTGTGTCAGCCGCGCTGGACTTGATGCGGCGGCGACGGGCTCAGCGCACTGATCAGACACTTTCGCTGGATGAGCCGGGTGCGGCTCTCCCCGAGAGGAGAAACCCTGATGACGACCTGGCCTACTCGGAGCTCTCTCAACTGGTTGCGCGAGCCATCGACCAGATTCCGGCCTCGCGCCGGCCGGTGGTGCGCATGCACCTCGCGGGTCATCCTCGAGAGGAAATCGCGCAGCTCCTCGGCTGGTCCGAGGCCAAGACCCGGAACCTGCTCTATCGAGGAATGGACGACCTGCGCGAGCGTCTCAAGGAGATGGGGGTGGGATGGGAAATGACCGCATGAGCAGTCCCCGACTTCAGGAGCTCTACGCGCAAGCGCTCGCGCGGCGCGGCAACGAGGCTCAAGGCTGCGTTTCCCCGGAAGAGTTGCTTGCGCTGGTGCGGAGGGAAGGGGACGAGGGCCGGCGATTACAGGTGCTGGATCATGTAATGGGATGCCAGGCCTGTCACCGCGAGTTCGAGCTGCTTCGGGCCCTGGAAGCGGCCGGTGCCGCCAGCCAGGGATCGGGAATAGTCGGAAGTATCAGCCGGCGCATCATGCCCCTGGCTCTTGCGGCGTCGGTTTTGTTGGCGATCGGGGTCGGACTCATGGTACGAAACCGGGATGGCGATATCACCAGAGGAGGAGGGCCTGGACTGGTGCTCCTCACTCCAGCCACCGAAGTAGCTCCGGCACAGCCCGTCACTTTTTCCTGGCGGCCCCTTACCGGGACTCAGCGCTACCGTTTCGAGCTGCTGGATCGAAACGGGGCCGCGGTGGTCTCCCAACTCACCCCCGAGACCAGTCTGATTGTGCCGGCAGGCCAGCTGCAGCGCGGCTCGACCTATCAATGGTGGGTACGGGATGCGACGCCCGGGTCCCGGGTCGCTTCCTCTCTGCGCGTCCTCCGGATCCTCAGCAAGTAGAACAGCACTAGGCCGGCTGAGAGGGCGACAAGGCCGGTCAGCACCCCGGATCGGTGCCACCAGGACGGCGCTCGCAGCGGTACTTGAACCAGCGGATCGCCTGCGACGGTGAAAGCTGCCCATTCATGGGGCGATCGTTTGGCCCGGATGGCATCGAGCTTGGCCAGGCGGAGCGCCTCTCCCACTGGCCGCTGCTGGGCCAGATGCCGATACAGTGCTTGTACCAGGCTCACCGCCTCCCGGTCGCCGATCTCCCACTGCGTGGCCACGACCGAGCGCGCGCCGGCCCGAAACAGCGGCGCGATCAGCCCCTGAACTCCCTCTCCGTTGATGACCACACCCCCACCGGAACGGCAGGAGGAGAGCACGACCATGTCGGCATCCAGTCGAAGCCTGGCCAGCTCATCGGGACCGACGAAGCCGCTCTCACCGTTACCAGGTGCGAGGACCAATGCAGTTCGAGCAGCCGTGTGCTCATCGACCAGGGTGTGGGTGGCGAAATGGACTACCCGAAACGGCGTGAGATCGGATCTCTTGAGGTACGCGGCGCTGGCTTCGCCGCGCAGCCGGACCACGGATTCGGGCGCGAAGTTGGCCACGAAGCGGGCTTCCCCGGCCGACCGGCGGAGGCGGGGGAGGGCAGGCTGCCGCTCCGGCTCCACGGCAGGATCGCCGAAGGCAAGCAGCCTCATCGGCCGGCCACTCGGATGGTGAAGCCAGAGCGAGACGAGCACCTGGGTGGAGGGAGCGATGCTGATGGCATACCGCTCCGCGGCATAATGACCGTCGCGCAGCCGCAGCGCATCGAACGGCAGCCGGTGCAAGGGCCCATCAGGGATGATCACCAACCGGCGAATAGTGCCGTCCAGCCGGGCCACGGCAGGGGCCAGCAGCGCGTTCCCCAGGCTGGCGGCCACCCCGTCGGACTCTATGCCGCTCTGGATCAGGGCCTCGAACCTCGCTATTCGCGCCTCCAATGAGTCGGCCGGAGGAAGCGTGAGGACCTGAAGGTCGTTCCCGCTTCCGCGGCGCAGCAGAAAGAGTGTGGTCGGCGCTCCCAGTGATCCGGTCACGTACTCGAGAATGGCGGTGCTGTCGTCCGGGATGTGGGAAGCCGCCTCAGTGGCGGTCATGGCAGGCGTGGGCCGCTCGGAAGGGACCGAAGTGAGCCGCGAGGTATCGCTCTGATCGAGAGCGGTAGCCTGAGCCAACTGATCAGCCAGCTCACGCGCCCGCCTCCGTTCAGCCAGCGCGAACGCGGCAGCGCCGCGTCCCCGGGTGGCGAGGTCGCTGACCACCCGCACCACCTCGGCATCGCGGTCGTTCATCTCCGTGGGCGAGGCCTGGAAGGTAAGGACCCGGAGCTCCTGGTCGCTGAGAGTCGCCCGCCAGCGTTCCAGCTCGTCCCAGGCCTGCACTGCCTCGCGCTCGGCGCGCTCGATGTCACCGCCGCGGGCGTAGATATCGGCCAGCCGGACCCGGGCGTCATGGCGAAAGACATGCTGGCTGGAGTCCAGGGTGGCCAGAAATCGAGTCAGCGACCGTTCCGCCGACGGAAGGTTTCCCCGAAACAGGGCCAGCCGGGCATCGTCGTAGTCGAGCTCACTGGTCCAGAGCGGCCGGTTCATCCGGCGAGCCAGGGCGTGGGCAGCGTCGAGCGCCGTCTGAGCGGCGGCCCAGTCACCCTCGTGCATGGCGATAATCGCGAGATTGCGGTGGGCGGAAAACTCGATCTGGGCTTCTCCGGTACGCTGGTACCAAGTGAGGACTTCCAGCGTCTGCTTCCGCGCTGCTGACAGGTCTCCCATGGCCAGGGCGGTCACGGCCAGATAGTCCCGCGCCTTCATCTCGCCGGCCGGGTCGCCCAGGCTGCGAAACAGGGCGATCGAGCGATCCAGGGCATCGGATGCTGCGGCGTAGTCGTTGAGGGAGGTCGCGATGGCGCCGGCCGCGGTGTAGGCGGCAGCTACCGCGAACTGGTTGTGGGCCGCTTCCGCCTCTACCAGAGCCTGGTGCACCAGCTCATTCGCCTTGCCCAGGTCGGCCTGACCAAGCAGAGCATTGACGTGCCAGAGGAGGGTGGTTGAGAGCTGCGTCCGGTCGTGAGCCCGGCGATACCAGTCCTCGGCTTGAAGCAGAACCACTATGGAAGAATCCCGCTTTCCCTCGAACTGGAGCAGCTGCGCCCGCGACTTGAGCGCCTGGCCTACCAGCCGCTGGTACCCGGACCGCCGGGCCAGTTGAAGGGCCTGTCCGGCGTCGGCCCTGGCCTCCGGGCGACCCAGGACTCCTCTCAAAGCCGCCCGCTGGCGCAGCCGCTCGGCGTGCACATCGTAGCGGTTTTCGGGGACCAGGCGCTCCACGGTATCGACCGTGGCCAGTCCGGCTTCGATTCCTTCGCCGAATGCCCGCTGCAACGATACCACCAGCAGGGCCTCACCTTCGGCCGCCGGATCCCCCACCCGGCGGGCAGCCGACCGGGCGCGCTCGAGCGCTGCCTTGGCCTTCTCGTTCAATCCCTGAGCGTCCAGCCCCTGAGCCAGACCCAGAAGGGCGTAGGCGTCGAGGAGATCACCACCCAGCGAGTCCCGGCCCAACACCCGATGGTAGAGCCGCTCGGCATCGGGGTAGGCGTAGCGCAGCCGGTTGAGGGTGGCTAGGCCGAACAGAGCGCCTCGGTCAGTCGAGTCCCGGCCCAGTCTGGTTTTCCAGCGACTTTCCCAGGCGGCGGCGCTGTCTCCCTCGATCGCCCGAGTGGCGATGGCCACGATTGCGGCGGGAGACTCGAGAGTGTCTGCTGGAGAGGTTAGTAGCGAACAGATGAGCGGGAAGAGCAATGCGAGCAGCCGAGCATGGGTTCAGCCGCCACTATACAGAGCGATGGTGCAGGCAGCAAGTCAAAAGGGCCGGCCCGGAGGCCGGCCCCCTTGTGACTACTCTTCGTGCTCGCAATCCTCGAGGCTGTCGGCACTGGTCTCGATCGAGGCAGTCGTGGAATCCGACCCGCTCCAGCTTTCGATCTCCCGCTCGAACTGCTGCGCCAGCTGGTCCAGATCCACAGGCCCTGACCCGGTCTGTGGCACCACGCTGGTGACCCGCGCCAGCGCTACCGCAGCCTTCTGGTAACTACTATCCACTTGAACGGCGGTCTCGTAGGCATGCGCCGCGGCCTCCGGATAACCCGACCGCTCGAGGGCCACTCCAAGATTGTTCTGAAAAACCGGGGCATTGCCTCTGAGTTGCACCGCGCGAGCCAGAGGCGGAAGCGCCTCGTTCGGCTGGTTCTGGTCGATATAGATCAACCCGAGATTGTTCATCGCCCAGACGTCGCGCTCGTCCACGACCAGAGCACGGTGATAAGCCTGGATGGCGTCATCGACTTGACCCAGCAGATAGCGAGCCCGGCCCAGCAGGCGGAGCCCCTCACTGGATGCCGGCTCCTGACTCAGCGCCTTCTCGATCCGCTCGAGCGCCTGCTGCGGGCGACCCATTTCCAGCAACACTCGTGCGGAGTTGTACAGGCTCTTCCGGTGATTGGGATCGAGCTCGATGGACCGGTCGAAGGCGCTCAAGGCACGATCACCCTCTCCGTTCTTCCAGGCAGACACACCAAGCATGTAGTAACCCCAGGCATTTTCGGGATTGCTCTCGGTGTAAGCCGAGAACAGCTGGGTGGCCTCATCGAACTTCCCGGTATTAAAGGTCGATTCGGCTCGGGCGTAGGTGACTGGAGCCGACTTGGGCCCGACCTCACCGGCGGTGTCGTTTCCGGCAGTTGACCCGGAGATAACCGGCGGGTTCGCCCCCGCGGTGGTGGAGGTGGTTTGCTGGCGATCGGACCGCCCGCATGCGGCAATCATGGCTGTAAGGGCGAACACTGGTACGGCGAAGTAGCGAGACATGGAGCTCTCCTTGATGTGGCGCTAGGCGCGTGAGTGACGGCCAACTGCGCCGAGACAAAGGCAAACGGGCAGCCACATCGAAGAGCACCCGGAGCTTCTCGAGATCGTCTTGCGATACAACTACTTAGAGAAGACGCCCCAATAGCGGAGCTGGCAGCGTGTGTCCGGCGGAACACCACCGGAAAGCGGAGGACGTGTCTCCAGGGACACGCTATTCGGGCCCGGCTTTCCCTTCTCGACGAAGGTTCAGGCGACGCATGATCTTGAGCAAGCTGGCGTGGTCGGCAAGTCCCAGCTCCTCGGCGGTTCGGGTCACGTGCCACTGGTTCCGCTCCAGCGCGGTAGCGACGATCTGTCGTTCGGCCTCGGTGCGCAGGGCCTGGAAGGTTCTGGTCCCTGAGACGAGGGCGGGAGTTCGACTCTCTTCCCGGATGTCTGCGGGGACATGCTCCGGCCGGAGCATGTCGCCCTCCGCCGCGATGATCATGCGCTCGATGGCGTTCCGCAGCTCGCGTACGTTGTTGCGACCCCAGTCATAACCCAGGAGCACCTCCAGCGCGTCCCCCGACAGCTTCTTGGGTCGGAAGCCAAACTGCCGGCACATGCTGGTGAGGAAACGATCGGCCAGCTCCGGGATATCGGACAGACGGTCACGAAGCGGCGGCACGCTGAGGACGTGAACGTTGAGGCGGTAGTAAAGATCCTGACGGAAGGTCCCGGCCGACACTTCGGCCTCGAGGTTCCGATTGGTGGCGGCAATCACCCTGGCTTCTATTGCGATTGGGCGAGTCGCGCCGAGCCGGACCACCTCGCGGCTCTCCAGCGCCCGGAGGAGCTTTGCCTGGGCCGGATGCGGAAGCTCCCCGATCTCGTCGAGGAACAGGGTGCCCCGGCCGGCAGCCTCGAAGGCTCCCTTTCGGGTAACCGCGGCGCCGGTGAATGCGCCGCGCTCGTGACCGAACAACTCACTCTCGATCAGATTTTCGGGCAGGGCCGCGCTGTTG
>DATFQK010000459.1:0-3003 GCA_035264345.1 Gemmatimonadales bacterium
CATCAGTGCTGATTGTCGTCGGCCCCCCTTTGCCCGGAATCTGAACCGGCAGAATCTCAGCCTTGAACTTTCCGGCATCGATCGCGGCGATTGCCTTCCGATGGCTGTCGTACGCGAATGCATCCTGATCGGCCCGGCTCACTCCCGCCTTGTCGGCGGTGTATTCAGCGTACTCTCCCATGTGGCAGCAGCCAAAGGAGTCCCAGAGTCCGTCGTGGATCATTCCGTCCACCATCGTCTGGTTCCCCGCCTTGATCCCACTCCGCATGCCGTACACGTAGTGCGGAGCACTGGACATTGCCTCCTGGCCACCGGCCACGACGCACTCGGCGTCGCCGGCCTTGATGGCCTGAGAGGCGAGCATCACGGCTTTGAGACCGGAGCCACAAACCATGTTGATGGTGACCGCGGGAATCGAGGGCGGGAGTCCGGCGTGGATCTGCGCCTGGCGGGCGGGCGCCTGCCCCGATCCACCCTGCACCACCTGGCCCATGATGACGGATTCTACCGCGGCAGGATCGATCCCGGCGCGGGACACCGCGTCCCGGATCACCATTGCGCCGAGCTGAGGAGCGGTAAACGACGAGAGTCCGCCGAGGTAACGGCCGATGGGCGTGCGGACAGCGGAAAGAATGACGGGGGTCGTGCTATCGCTCACGTGTACTGATCCGGTTCAGGTTCGCTGCGGCAAAAGTATGCCCAAACAGCCGGTTTGTCACCTCAAGAACAACGAGAAAGGTGCTTCTGGAGTTCCGTCAGACAACGGGTGGATCTGCGGACCACACCATTCCGGCCGCAGGCGGGCGCTGCGTCACAAATGGACCCAGCACAGAGGCGGCCGCGCCCTAACGCGGCCCCCATGGTGATGGTCCGCCTCCTTCGAATACGCAACAGAAAATCCGAGCAGGGAGGCCAGAGTAGGAGTACTTCCCAGTTCCTGAGCAGCCGATGTGTGAGTTAAGCACGGGAAGAGCGGAGGGTGAGCCGATTGCCCTGGAGGCCGCGTTAGGGCGCGGTCGCATCTATGCTAGATCTGTTTGTGACGCAGCGCCCGCCTGCGGCCCGGAAGGGCATCGGCTCGCCCGAAGCGAACCATTCTTCCCCGCACGCTACGGTACGATGAGCCGGCTGCGGACTTCTTCCGTGACCCGCTCGATGAACGCGCCCACCGGGATCACCTCCTGCTTCTTCCCCGCCCCGCGCACCCGCAGCGCCAGGCTGTCCGACTCCACTTCGCGCTGCCCCAGCACGGCCATGTACGGCACCTTCTGCAGCTCGCCCTCGCGGATTCGGTAGTTCAGGGTCTCGCCCCGGGCATCCACGTGCACGCGAAGCCCTGCGGCCTTGAACCGGGCGGCCAGCTGATTAGCCGCATCCGCTTGGGCATCGGAGATCGGAATTACCCGCACCTGCTCCGGAGCGAGCCAAATCGGAAATGCACCGGCAAAGTGCTCGATCAGATTGCCGATAAAGCGTTCCAATGTTCCGAAGATCGCCCGGTGAATCATCGCCGGCCGGTGAGGCCGGTTGTCGGCGCCGGTGTACTCCAGCTGGAATCGCTCGGGCAGATTGAAGTCCAGCTGGATAGTGGGGCCCTGCCACAGGCGCCCGATCGCATCACGGAACTTGATATCGATCTTGGGGCCGTAGAACGCGCCACCGCCTTCATCCACCCGGTAGGGGATTTCCTTTCGCTCCAGCGCGCGCTTCAGCATGCTCTCCGCCTGATCCCAGTCCGCGTCCTTACCCAGCCGCTCCGGCGGGCGGGTCGACACCTCGAAGTCGAGCTCGAAGCCGAAGGTCTCCCGCACCAGCCGGTCCACCTGATCCAGGCAGAGGAAGATCTCGTCCTCCACCTGATCCATGGTGCAGAAGATGTGGGCGTCGTCCATCGAGAGGCCGCGCACCCGGAGCAATCCGTGCAAGACACCGGAGCGCTCGTTGCGGTAGACGTTGGCCACCTCCGAAAGCCGCACCGGCAGATCCCGGTAGCTCCGCTGCTGGCTTTTGTAGATCAGCGCGTGCATCGGGCAGTTCATCGGCTTGACCCGGTAGCGCACGTCTTCGGCCTCCTCGTGTCCGGGTGCCATTGCCGGGTACTGGTTGGCCTCGTACAGCGGCAGGTGCCCGGAAATCTTGAACAGCTCCTCCCGGGTGATGTTGGGGGTATACACCAGCTCGTACCCCTGCCGCACGTTATCGTCTTCCACGGCACGGGTCAGCAGCCATTTGATCAGCGCCCCCTTGGGGTGCCAGAACACCAGGCCAGGGCCGACCACTTCCTGGATGGAAAACAGATCGAGCTGCTTTCCCAGCACCCGGTGATCCCGCCGGCGGGCTTCCTCCAGCCGGTGCAGGTAAGCTTCCAGATCCTCCTTCTTGAACCAGGCGGTGCCGTAGATCCGCTGCAGCATCTGCCGCTTCTCGTCCCCCCGCCAGTAGGCACCCGCCGCATGGAGCAGCTTGAAGTGCTTGAGCCGGCCGGTGCGAGGCATGTGGGGCCCCCGGCAAAGGTCGACGAACGGTCCGTCGGTGTAGATGGTGATCGTCTCGTCGTCGCCCAGCTCGGCGATCCGCTCCAGCTTGAGCGGGTCATCGGCAAACCGGCGGTTGGCCTCCGCTCGATCCACCACCTCGCGCACAAAGGGGAAATCGCGCGCGGCGACCTCCGCCATCTTGGCCTCGAGCCGCTGGAGGTCTTCCGGCGTGAAGGGACGGTCTACCTGGAAGTCGTAGTAGAAACCATCCTCGATCGGGGGGCCGAAGCCGATGCCCGCATTGGGGAATAGCTCCCGCACGGCCGTGGCCAGAATGTGCGCCGATGAGTGCCGCAGCACCGGCAGGGCATCGGGGTCGCGCTCGGTCAGGATGGAGACTTGGGCATCCCTCTCCAGTGGCCGGTCGAGATCCCAGATCTCGCCGTTGACCCCGGCCGCAACGGCAGCTCGCGCCAGACCGGGGCCGATGCCTTCGGCGATCTGCCGTGGCGTTGTCCCGGCGGCG
>DATFQK010000460.1:0-5379 GCA_035264345.1 Gemmatimonadales bacterium
TCTGAACGTCCCGGGCGGACCAATCATTCACCAGGCAGAGCCCGAACAGGTGGTCCTCGGCCTGCCCGAGTGGAACCGGTTGTCCCAGCTGGTTCCCCGGGCCGACAAAGCAACCGATCTCCGACTCGTAGTCCAGCGCCCGGCTCGGCGCATACACGGGGTGGTCGGCGTCAGGATTCTTGATCTGGCCCCGAGGGCGGCGAACCGCGCTTCCGGTCGGGACGATGGAAGAGGCGCGCCCATGATAGCCAATGGGAATCCACTTGTAGTTCGGCAGCAGCGGGTTGTCCGGCCGGAACATGCCGCCCACGTTGGTGGCGTGGTGAATCGAGGCGTAGAAGTCGCTGTAATCGCCAATCCGGGCCGGGACGAGCAACTCGGCTTCGGTGATCGGAACCAGGATCCGTTCGGCCAGTTGCGGTCGATAGAGCGGAGATCCGGAGGCAAGCAGGGTGCTGATCTGCGCCCGGAGATCGGCCCAATACGGCCGGCCCAATGACATCAGGCGATTCAGGGAGGGCTCCTGACACGCCGCGGCCAGTATGCCGTCCGTAGTTCTCAGCGCCTCAGCCGCTGCGCTGAGGTCCAGAATCTGATCGCCGATGGCCACGCCGATCCGCGGTGTGTCGGCCGCGTCCCGGCGGAAAACACCGAACGGCAGATTTTGAATAGGAAAGTCTGGGTGGCCCTGAGCAGATTCGACCCATGAGGTCAACCCGGGATCATGGGTCTGATTCACAGCTGAGGTACTATCGGCTGAAGCAGGTGAAGGGCGTGGAGCTCCTGCAGCGGCTCGGTAAAGGAACAGGAGCCGAACGACACCAAGACCTGATCCCGGGTCTGCTCCAAATCGGCCAAAGTCGCCCGATGGCCCTGCCAGGAAATCGCTTCATCTTCGATCTGAAATGCCTCCGGCGAGCCTTCTTCCAGCACGCCTTGGGCACTCCGTTGGTCCAGTCCCAGCCGGACGAAGGCCGCGGCAAGCAACAGGTTGAGAAAGCCGAACATGGTTCCACGGGGACTGTCGGGAGCGTAGGTGAGCCGGTATTCGGCTCTGAAGGGGTGGTGCAACCCCGCAGTGGTCTTGAATGGTATGCCGATCCGAACACAGGTCACGATGAAACGGGCCAAATCGGCTGTCCGAGGAAAGGCCACCGGCTCCGTCCCGCCGGTCCGCACCTTGGCCCTGCGCCCCGCCCGGTTTATCAAGCGGATCAGATCTGCCGGGTCGCCAGCGATGGGGATTTCGATATATGCTTGCAGATGTTGGGGGAGTCGCGGGAGGACCTTCTGCAGGCTGTCGGTGGAATCGGCCTTCAGCTCGAGGCTGTCGATCAGAGCAACCACTTCGCTCCGGGATTCGCTGCGCCGGTTGAATTCGGCAACCGCAGTAATATCCCGCTCCAGGTCTCCGCGGAGGAGGGCAGACAGCCGCCATGGTCGGGCGCCGGGCTCGGTGAGGTGAGGCTGCGCGGCGGTCTCGAATTCGCCGAGCCGCTGAGCCGGAACCACGAACCGGCCCAGGGCCCAGGAGCTTGGGTTGTTCAGATAGCGGGCGAAGTTGTCGACCGCTTCACTCATGGGGAGCCCAGCGGGAGGAAACAGACCCGCGTAGTCGATACTGTGGCGCAACAAGGCGTGGATGGCACTCATGCTGGATCATTATAGCGAGAGAAAGGCAGCTGGGGCATGACTATCGCAACCGTCAACCCCGCGACCGGACAGATGATTCGCACTTTCAGCCCGCTCTCAGAGCCGGAGCTGGACGCGCGTCTGCAGTGTGCCGCTGATGCTTTCCGTCGCTATCGCCGTACCGCGATTGGCGAACGAACCCGCATGCTACAGCGCGCCGCCGAGATTCTCATTGCAGACAAGGACAAGTTTGCGCGGATCATGGTGATGGAGATGGGCAAGACCCTCAAGGCCGCGGTCGAAGAAGTAGAGAAATGCGCCTGGGGCTGCCGCTACTATGCGGAACAGGCAGAGCGCTTTCTCTCCGACGAGGTCGTCGAGACCAACGCCAGCCGAAGCTTCGTCACCTACCAGCCGATCGGGCCGGTCCTGGCCATTATGCCCTGGAACTTTCCTTTCTGGCAGGTATTTCGCTTCGCCGCTCCGGCGCTTGCCGCGGGAAACGTGGGTCTCCTCAAACACGCCTCCAACGTCCCCCAGTGCGCTCTCGCGATCCAGGACATCTTTCGGCGAGCGGGATTTCCCGAGGGGTGCTTCCAGACCCTGCTGATCGAGACCGACCGAGTCCGGCGAGTCATTGAAGACCCACGGGTAGCGGCCGCAACCCTCACCGGCAGCACTGGAGCGGGGAGCCATGTGGCCAGTGCCGCCGGAAAACAGATCAAGCGCACCGTCCTGGAACTGGGCGGAAGCGACCCGTTCATCGTCATGCCCTCTGCCGACCTGAATGCCGCGGCTCGCACCGCCGTCAAGGCGCGCATCATCAACAATGGCCAGTCATGCATCGCGGCCAAACGCTTCATTGTCGCGGAGGCGATTGCGGACGAATTCGAGCGCCGGATGGTAGCGGGGATGGAGAAGCTGGTGGTGGGCGACCCCATGGACCCTGGCACCGATGTCGGCCCCCTGGCGAATGAGGCTCAGGTCAGGACGCTGGCCGACCAGATTTCCCGCTCCGTGAGTCTGGGGGCCAGGCTGTTGACCGGAGGGCGGCGCCTCGAGCGGCCCGGCTTTTACTTCAGTCCCGGCGTCCTTACCGGGATCACCGAGAATTCACCGGCATACCGGGAAGAGGTCTTCGGTCCGCTGGCATTGTTGTTCCGGGTTCAAGACATAGACGAGGCCATCCGGCTGGCCAACGATACCGAGTTTGGCCTGGGCGCCAGCGCCTGGACTCAGGTTCCGAAGGAGCGCGACCGGTTCGTGGCCGAGCTGGAGGCGGGGCTCGTCTTCATCAATGCCATGGTGGCCTCGGACCCACGGCTCCCGTTTGGGGGGGTGAAGCAATCCGGATATGGCCGGGAACTGAGCCACTACGGAATCCACGAGTTCGTCAACATCAAGACCGTCTGGGTCCATGACCTCGATCAGGGAGGCTCCCCAGCCCGCCTTTCGGACTCCGAATAGGGCCTGTGGCCTGCCTCACTGACGTTACCGGGACAGGACTGTTACACTTCTTTATCCCTCAGCAAGCAACAGACTGGCATCCCACCAACTGGGAACGGACCGATGTATATCGACCCCACGACTGGAAGCCTTGTGCTCCAGTTCATTGCCGCAGGCGTCCTTTCTGTCCTCGCCATGGTTTCCCGGGTTCGCGAGGCGTTGAAGTCCTTCTTTAGAATGCTGGTTCCTCGCCGCCGTCGATGAGCTGGCAGGCCGTAGAGGGGTCGTTTCGGGATCCCAGCGGCTTCGTCTACACTCGAGACGGCACTCTCCTCCGCCAAGTCAACGCCGGCTTTCGCCAGACCTTCGAGGCGTTCCTGGCCTCGGGACTCTCTGACGAGCTGGTCCGGGAGGGACTACTGGTGGCCCACGAACGGGTGGGCCTCGAGTACTCCGCGACGCCTGACGCCTATGCGGTGCTCCGGCCGGAGCGTCTTCCGTTCATCTCGTACCCCTACGAATGGTCCTTCGGGCAGCTGCAGGACGCAGCCGCGTTGACGCTGCAGATCCAGGAGAGGGCCTTACGCAAAGGGTTCACCCTTCGGGACAGCAGCGCGTACAACATTCAGTTCCAGGGCGGCCGCCCGGTCTTCATCGACACCCTTTCGTTCGAGCCTTGGGAGGAGGGGAAGCCGTGGGCGGCTTACAAGCAGTTCTGCGAGCATTTTCTACTCCCGCTGACACTGATGAGCTCGACCGACATACGCTGTGGGACGTTGTTGCGCTCCTATGTGGACGGCATTCCCCTGGACTTGGGCAGCCGGCTCCTGCCGCACCGAAGCTGGGCGTCTCTGAGCGCGGTGCTGCACATTCACCTTCACGCCTGGGCCCAAGGACGATACGCCGGCTCGGCCGTAACGTCGGCAGCCAAAGGCCGGAGCATGAGCCAACGCTCGCTCCTGACGCTGGTCAAAAACCTGAGCACGGCCACCCAGCGGCTGTCCTGGCGGCCCTCCGGAACCGAATGGGCCGACTACACCACGGATAACAATTACAGCGATGCGGCCAGCCGGTCGAAGCGGGAGATGGTTCTGGCGCATCTTGCCGCAGCAAAGCCGAAAACCGTCTGGGACCTCGGAGCCAACACCGGGGAGTACAGCCGGGCCGCCCGGGAAGTGGCTGGCTACGTGGTGTCCTTCGATGTCGACCCCGCGGCGGTCGAGCGGAACTATCGGCGGGTTCGATCGGAGAAGGAAAACGGCATCCTTCCGTTGCTGCTCGACCTGACCAATCCCTCGCCGGCCCAGGGATGGGCTGGACGGGAAAGACTGTCCCTCGAAGAACGGGGCCCGGCCGATGCCGTTCTGGCGCTGGCGCTGGTGCATCACCTGGCAATCGGAAACAATTTGCCGCTCGAGCGGATTGCTGCGTATCTCAGCCGGCTGGGGCGCCATCTGGTCATCGAGTTCGTGCCCAAAAGCGATTCTCAGGTGTCTCGCCTGTTGCTCAGTCGTCCAGACATCTTTCCCGGTTACACCAAAGAGGGATTCGAAGCGGCCTTCCAGCGACATTACCAGGTACAGTCCGTGGCACGAATCGCTGACTCGGAGCGTTGGCTTTATGCTATGATCGCTCGCGGCGCGGCGGAGTCATGATCGGCTGGCTCAAGCCCTGGTATCCGTTTTTCTTTGCGCTCATTCCCATCCTGAACATTCTCACCCGCAACCCGGGTGGTTCTCGGCTCGACGACATAGCCGTGGTCATGGTCTGCGCACTGATCATCACCGGTGCCGTGTACCTGATGGCCGCCCTGGCACTTCGGCGAGCGCCGCGCCCGCTCCTGCCGGTGGTAGTGCTCGCCATCCTCCTGCTCATCTACGGGAAAACCGTCCTGGGTGGTCTCAGCCGACGGGTGGCCGGAGCGTCTCCTGTGGTGATGCTGGCGGCCGTCTGCGCCATCCTACTCCTGGCCCTGTTCTGGCTCGCGCGTCGGCCGCTCTTGCTCGATCGGGCCAACACCTTTTTTACCCTGACCGGATTGCTGATGGTGGGCTGGTTGGGCTTTCGGATGGTAACCGACCTGCTCCACGCCGGTTCGGTGGTGAAGCACAGTGTTCTGATCCGACAGCTTGCCCAGCCGATCCTGACTAAGGGGTCAGGCGCTGCAGGGTCCTCTCAACGAGACGTGTACCTGATTGTCTTGGATGAGTATGCCAACGCCGCCGTTCTCCGCGACGTTCTCCTGTTCGATAACCGGGTATTCGAGGACAGCCTGCGCCACCTCGGCTTTACCATCCCTCG
>DATFQK010000461.1:0-4937 GCA_035264345.1 Gemmatimonadales bacterium
TCGCCCGGGCCATAGACGGCCGGCAATCGCAGCACGGTGACTGGGAGGCGACTCTCCAAGAACGCCTGTTCCGCCAGGATCTTGTCGTAGTGGTAGCTCCAGTCCACCGGGCCCGCCGCGGCGCTGCGATAGGGATAGTGAATCTCGCGGAGAGGCGCGTCTTCGCTGAGCGGCATCGGCTCAGGAGGGCCGGGCTCGGTCCCCAGTAGTCTGCCGTAGGCTCGATACACGTCTCCGCTGCTAACCGCCACCATCCGCTGCGTTACCCCGGTAAACCTTGCGACGGCGGCGCGAGCATCATCTGCTCCTACCGGGAACATGTGCAGGACCACGTCGGGAGGCGGGTCACTCAGGGCGGGGGGAAAGTGCAGAATGGGGATGGCTGCTCTGGAACTGTGGATGTGGCGTACAGCGGAGGGAAGATCGGGCTCGTGCACCCCACGGTGATAGACCGTGACCTCGTGGCCCTGCCGGTGCAGCTCGGTTATGACTCGGGGGCCAATGAAATTCGTCCCGCCAAGGAGCAGAACGCGCATCCGACGTCGTCCTACACTAGAGGCCGATCCGAGCGATCAGCCCCGCAGCCCGATAGCGGAAGGCTCCGGTCGTGCTGCTGACCGCGCTGTTGGTCACCAGTCCGAATACCTCGATCCGGTTGCCACTACCCCATCGCGGCCCGGCCCGCCCCTCGAGGTGCCACTCTGATTGGGCTGCCCCTTCCGCTCCGATCTGCTGAGCGCCAAGTCCTCCGCTGAGACTGGCGCTCCAGCTTCCGGTCTCGTGGGAATAGCCGGCCGTTCCTTCAAGCACGGAGAACCGGTCCGGTGAAAAGTACCCTACCCCCTGCTTCTCGTAGGTCAGTGTTCGGCCGAAGGCTCCCACCACGAACTTGCGGGCGATCTTCTGGTTCAGTCCTGCCGAAAAACTGGTCCGGCTGTTTCCGTCGGTGACCCAGGCGGCACCCGCCCCGCCGTACAGGGTGAGTGTGGCTGTTGGCTTCAGGTCCAGGCCTGCCTCAAACGACTCGATGTCGAGTCCCTGCTCGATCAGCGCCGCGATCTCGTCGAAGGGCTGCCGCGAGTAGCCCAGACTGATTCCCAGCCGGGACACTGGCCTATAGCTAGCCCGTGCCCGGTACGTTGCCGCGGTTCGAGGCGGCGACACCTCGGGAGTAAGTCTGCGGGCTCCTGCGGCACCCTGGAGCTGCACCCGCGCGGTCCGGTACGAGAGTCCCGCCTCACCGCCCACCCTTGTCGCGTCCCGAACCGGGTCACTGGTCTCCAGCGCGTTGACCGATCCGAACACCCATACGCCGCCACCCAGCGTCGCAGTGGATCCCAGCGTCTGCCAGAAGCTGGTGTTCTGATCCGAGTCGTTGCTCCAGTTCAGCGACGCGTCCAACGATGGGCGTGAAGCTTCCCGAGTCACTCGATCCAGCTCGCGGGCATCTTTGTGATTCGGCTCGATAGCCAGGACGTAGCTCGCCTGCCGGGCAGCCGCTGCCTCTCTGCCCTGCCATAGATACACGTATCCCAGGCCGACCTGCGCCTCGAGATCGCGAGAGTTCCGGGCAAGCAGCTGGTGATATGCCTGCTCGGCAGACGCGAGATCGCCGCTCCAGGCGCTGACCTGGGCCCGTCCCAGCATGGCTTCCACATCGGTGGAGTCACGGGCCAGAATCTGATCATAGAAAGAGCGCGACTGCTCCAACCTTCCGGCCCAGGCGAGCGTCTGAGCTCGTCCAAGCGAAGCGTCGCGCGACTCGGGGTGAGTCGCCAGAACACTGTCATAGCGCAGCAGCGCGGCGTCATACTGACCATCCCAGGTCAGGACCCGGGCCTGAATCAGCCGAATCTCGACGTCCGCCGGATCTCCCGCGCGGGCCCGGGCCAGATACACCAGCGACGAGTCGAGCTTGCCTTCCCAGGAGAGCAGCACGCCAATCCGGAGATTGGCCCGTACGTTCCCCGGCGACTGCGCCAGAACGCGCTGATACCCCGCGCGTGCCGCCGCATACTGTCCGTGTGACCAGGCTTCATCCGCTTGCGCCTGTTGCGCCGGTAAACGGCCGCCGCCAAGCAGGGCAAAGCAGCCGATCAGGAATCCGCAGCTCCAGTAGCCCGGGCGCGTTTTGCAGTGAACCCTGCCGGCTGTTCGCTTCTCGGGCGCGGGCGAATCTCGCAATGGCTGGTGACTCAAGGAGTTGCCTATCCGGCTTCGGCAGGGGAAGTGGGCACTGGAAGCTGCTTCGCAAATTTGGAGCCCACCCCCGTCAGCTACATCGTTTGATCTTTCAGTTTGAAGGAGCCTCCTGCCACAACAGCCTGAGGCTGTCGTACACCGGTTTAAGGCGGGCATGGGAGCGCGGCACCGTCCAGCCGCTCCAGCGCCAGGGCTGGAACGCGGATGCCGCCCAGATTCCGTTGCTCAAACGCGGAAGCGCGCCGGCAACTCGAGAGCCGGCGCCTTTGCGGTATACCTCCACTCCGAAGTGAAACGCGCTCGCTGATACGGTGCCGAAGTCACCGTTGACTCGGGGGTCCGACAGGAGAGTCCGGCTCGATGGATCGGTCACGTTGAGCAGATCCCACGGTATCCGGAGCTCGAGAAGCCCAGCCTGCCTATCGTAATACCAGTCCGAAAGGGTCGAAGCATTCTCGCTGCCGTGGCGCAGTCGGCCTCGATCGTAGCGTTGCGCCCGGTAGAGCTCTCCGTCCCGGCCGAACCGTGCTCGATTGATGACGACGAGCTCGGGGTCGAAACGGCCATCCTCGCGGTCCCGCGTGATTACCGGCCGGCGGGAAAACCTTCCAAAATCGTCGCCGGCCGATGGTAGCCGGGCGTCATATCTATTGTATTCCGGAAGCACCCGGATCGAGGCGGAATCGGGGGCCGTCAGATCCACCAGGAACTCGAATCCGATCTCACTTCGGGTCGAGGTGCTGGGCAGCTTGTGTTGTCCCACTTTGGCCTCGTGGGTGTCGATGGCCAGCTGCACGCCGAGCGAGTCCCAGGAGAAGCCGGCCGGATCCAGCTCGACGGCCAGATACACGAATGATTCATCCGAGCCGACTCGAAGCGCTCGGGGTGCGGCAGGATCCGCTTTCTCTTCTCTCTGGACCAGGGGAAAGCGCCGCCAAGCGGACGGATTGCCGCCGAGCTTTGGAGCGCTGCCCGAGTCTTCGGCGTACTGCCCCAGAATTCCGTAGTGCTGCTCTGCGTCCATGGTGTTATGCCAGAGCCGGGTATTGTCCAGCGGAATCTCGTAGTCGATCACCGCCCAGTTCTTCTTGAACCACTCGTCCTGCCACGCGAACAGGATCGCGCCGGCTGCTCCGGCCTCGCGGATTTCGCGGGTAAGCCGGGCATCTATGGCGGCCATGGCTCCCTCATCGTGCCCGCCGTGACTCCAACCCTGGGCCTGGAAATGGGCATTCCCCCGGCTGGATGGTACCCCGTACTCGGCGATGAGAGTCGGAATTCCCGGATGATGTCTGACGAGATCTCGTAAGTAGCCGAAGTAGTTCGACGGTCCCTCGCTGGATCGGGCTTTTCGATAACGCGGGTCCAGGTTCATGAAGTCAGGGTAGTACGGATACGCGTGGTAGCTGGCGAACCAGCCTGCCGGGTTGGCGGGCGTCGCCCGGACCAGATTGGCATCGAGGCTGACGGCGTCGTTCTCGTACTCCAGCGTTTTTGTCTCGGAAGGGTGTCCCGACTTCCGCCGCCAGTAGGCTTCCTCCTCTGTGGTCGCTTCGGTGGGGTGGTGCAGCGGATCCAGGGTGGGCCAGTTGGTATAGGCGATCGGTCGGAGGGCGTTGTAGCCCGCGGCATCATAGTGGAGCATTGCGTCGCATTCCCCGGCCAGCCACACGTCCATTGCCGGCGCCTGTTGCACCTGTAAGTAGCGGCCCTGGTAGCCGCCCCCTGCGTTCTTACTATTGAAGGTTTTCACCGCAAATGGCTCCCATTCCCGGCCAATGACGTAGGCCAGAACCCAACGGGAAACATCGGCGTCGTATTGTCCAGCCGCATGCCCGGGCCTGGGCTTGATCGTGGTGGTTCCGTGTACCAAGTCGACCACTCGATGCATTTCAGCTTCGAAATCCCGCTTCCAGACGGGGTGATTGAAATCGTTACCCGGCGGAAGCTCGGTCCACACACCGTGGATCAGCCACAGGAGCCGGTCGGGGTGAGCCAGGTTCCAGGCCCGGAGCGCCCGATAGAAGGATGGGGGAAGGATGGTGTATAGCCGAAGGGTGTTCGCGTTCATCCTTGCCAGCGTGTTCAGCCAGCCGGCATAGACGGATGAGTCGGCAGGAAATTCGGACGGGTAGTGGCCCGGGAGTGCGGCTCCGAGATTCACCCCCTTCACATAGAATGGCCGCCAAGTCCCGCCGGAGGACACCTCGAACCCCCTGCCTCGGGTACGCGCCCACAGTTGGAGCTCCGCAGCGCGGTTGCGCCCTCGAGATGCCTGGCGTTCCCATTCCGGAGCGATGGCATTGAGCAGCTCACGAACTTCGTGGTTGCCCGGACTCGAGCGGAGAGCTCGCCGCCCCGCGGCTACGGCTCGGGTGGTGTCGCCCAGCAGCAGGCTGCTCCTAGTTCGGCCTTCCCACGCATCGGAGTTGGCGGAGTCCAGGCTGAGCACCTGACTGAATAGTGCATCGGCTGCCTTGGCATGGCCGAGCCGCAGTCTGGTGAATCCCAGACCCACCCACGCATCCAGGTTTTCCGGGCAGAGCCGTTGCGCCGCCTCAAATCGGTCGGTCGCTTTTCCGGTGGAGTCGCCCCGGTAGGCTCGCCATCCGGCGGCCAGAATGGAGTCCGCGCTGGGAGGGCAGGGGGTCTGGGCATTTAGCGGTACCGCCGAGCATAGGGCAGCGGCACAACCGATCGTGGTCCAGGCATGTAAGTTCAGGAGCATGGCGGCA
>DATFQK010000462.1:0-3722 GCA_035264345.1 Gemmatimonadales bacterium
GATTTCGCGGTCAATCCGAGCACGAACTGGACTCCGGCGCCGAGCTGACCGCCGCCTCCCATGCTGCCCAGCGGTGCATACCAGCGTCCCTCCAGGTCGATCTTCTGGAAGTCACCGGTGCCGCCGAGAAATCCGCCGGTAAGCTCTCCGGCGGCCGTGGTCATGATTCCGCCGGTGGCGAAAGGAAGCCCAACCCGGGTGTCGCGGACCAGGCTGGCTCCCAGGCTGGACTTGGTGCAACCCACGGGGCACCGGAACTGTTGCTGGATATCGGCAGAGCCACCCTCATACCGGATGTCCTGCAGCGAGTATGAGGTGAACAAGCGGGTGTAGCGAGAGCCCAGGAAGGGGAAGCCCAGCTGGAAGCTCCCGCCGGTCTGCTTCCGCCGGCCCAGCTCCCCGACGACATAACGCGCCCGGGAATCGAAGAGCGAGAGGGTTCCCGAGATCCGGCTTTCCCGGATAGCCGGATCGGTGTAGCTCAGAGTGAAGTCGTTGATGTTCTTGCCGAACTGCCATTGAAGCTTGCCCCGCTTGCCCCGCCCGAACAGGTTCGGTTCCTCTAGACCCAGGAAGCCACCCACCCCGGTGCCCTGCCCCAATGACGCGCCGAAGTTGATGTTCCCGGTGCGGCGCTCTTCAACCCGGAAGATGATATCAACGTCGGCACCGTTGGCGGAGGGCTTCACGTCCGGTGGGGCCATTGGCTGCTGAAAGAACCCGAGGTTCGCCACGTTCTGGTAGGAACGTACCAGGCGATCCTGGCTGAAGAGATCTCCCGGCAGCATGACGATCGCTTCGCGAATAACCCGCTCGTGGGTGACATCGTTGCCGACGATCTCGATCTTGTTGATCGTGGCCGGGGCTCCTTCCCTGATGTTCCAGCGCAGGTCCACCAGCGCCAGTCCTTTGGGACCGGTGCGGCGGATCTCCTCCGGCTGCACCTGAGCGTAGATGTAACCGTTATTGGCGTAGAGCTTCTGTACCTTCTCGGTCGCTTCGTTCCAGTGGGTCCGGCTGAAGGGCCGGGAGCCGCCTACCGGGGCACCGGTTGGCCCGACCGGCCCAAAGGGATAGAACGCCCGCAGTTCCTCGGTCGAGAAGCGGCGATTTCCCTCGATATCAAAGGTCCCCACCCGGTAATTCTGACCCTCGTCCACCGTCAGATGCAGGATGGCCTTGCCTCCAGTCGAGTCCGAGATCAGAGAGTCCTCGGTGACCTGGAAGTCGACATAGCCGTGATCCGCATACCAGTTGGGCAGCCGTTCGCGCACATCCTGCTCCACGGTGCGCTCATCGTACTCGCCTTTCTGGAACCACCAGAACCCCTCCGGGTGGCTGGCCATGTGCTTGAGCAGGGCCTTGTCGCTGAAGTGCTTGTTGCCGTCCACCACCACCTGGCTGATGGCTACCCGATTGCCCTCGGTAACGTCAAAGACGACCCGGGCCCGGCCCGGCTGCGGGGTCAGCTGCACCACCTTGATCCGGGAGGAGTAGTAGCCCTGGTGCTTATAGAGAGAATCGATGGCCGCGCGCGCCTGCTCCACCGCATTCCGGTCGAGCGGACGGCCTTCGGTCAGGTGAACTCGGCCTTTGACCTCACCCTCACCTACCCGATTGACGCCACGCACCGTCCACTTCTCCAGCACCGGGCGCTCCTTGACGCGCAGCACCAGCACCAGGTGCGGTCCCAGGTTCCGCTGCTCTACCAGGACGTCGTCGAACTGCCCGGTCTGGAATAGCGCGGTGATGGCCCGCTGGATGTCGCGGTAGTTGATGGGCTGGTGAACGACGATGCCCGAGCTGCCAATGATCTGGGAGGGAGTGAGGCGCTGGTTCCCCAGGACTGCGATACTGTCAACCGCCGGCGGGCCGGGCTCCTGAGCCGCGAGAACCGCCTGCCCTCCGCTGGGGAGTGAACAGGCGGCAAGAATCCAGAGAATACGACGCATCAGCACGGGGCGGAGGGTAAGCGCGGCGGGCCTCCACCGGAAGCCCGCCGCGCGGCACTAGGCCTGGGTACCGGTCAGCGCCCGGAAGACCAGCCGTTCGCCGTCCGGCGAAACATCTACCTCGATCTCGTCTCCCCGGCCGAAGTCCCCCAGGAGGATCTTCTCGCTGAGCGGATCCTCGATGTAGCGCTGAATGGAACGCTTCAGTGGGCGGGCTCCGTAGTTCTGGTCGTAGCCGTGCTCCACCAGGAACTCGGTGGCCGCGGGTGTGAGCCTGACCTCGTCGCCTAGACGCCGCTGCACTTCGCGGAGCAGGATGGTCACGATCTGTGCGATGTGATCCTTGGCCAGCGGGTGGAACACGATGACGTCGTCCAGTCGATTCAGGAACTCCGGGTTGAAGACCTTGTTCATCTCCTCCTTGACCGTGTCCTGCATCTTCTCGAAGGTCCGGCGCTGATCGCCCCCGTGGAATCCGAGCGTCTTGCCCTGCATGATGTCGCGGGCGCCGACGTTGGAGGTCATGATCACCACGGTGTTCTTGAAGTCGATCACCCGGCCATAGTTGTCGGTGAGATGTCCTTCATCGAGCACCTGGAGCAGGATGTTGAACACATCGGGGTGCGCCTTTTCGATCTCATCCAGCAACACCACCGAGTAGGGCTTCCGCCGCACTGCCTTGGTGAGGGTGCCGGAATCTTCGTAGCCGACGTAACCCGGAGGCGCACCGATCAGGCGCGAGACCGAGAACTTCTCCATGTACTCCGACATGTCCACCCGAATGAGGGCGGAGGCGTCGGCGAAGAGAAACTTGGCCAGGGCCCGGGCCAGCTCGGTCTTTCCTACCCCGGTCGGGCCGGAGAAGATGAACGAACCGATAGGCCGGTCGGGATCCTTGAGCCCCGCCCGGGAACGACGGATAGCCCGGGACACGGCCTTGATCGCCTCGTCCTGGCCCACCACGGATCCGTGCAGCTCGTCTTCCATGCGCATGAGCCGGGCGGTCTCGGCCTCCTGCAGCCGGGTGACGGGAATACCGGTCCAGCGTGACACGATGAAGGCGATGGCCTCCTCGTCGATCACCGGCCGCTTGGTTTGACGTTCGCGCTCCCATTCCTCGTTCTTGAGCCGGATCTGATTCTGCAGATCGCGCTCCTGGTCGCGCAGGGAGGCGGCTCGCTCGAAGTTCTGATCCCGAACCGCGTCTTCCTTCTGAACGTTGACCTTTTCCAGCGCCGTCTTGAGCTCCGCCACTTCGGCCGGCGGCACCTGCGACGCGAGCCGCGCCCGGGCTCCAGCCTCATCGATCACGTCAATGGCCTTATCGGGCAGAAACCGGTCGGTGATGTAGCGCTCGGAAAGCTCCGCCGCCGCGCTCAGAGTGGCGTCCGGGATGCTGATCCGGTGGTGGTCCTCGTACTTTTTCCGTAGCCCTTTGAGGATCTCGACCGTCTCCCCTACCGTGGGCGGCTCGACCACCACGGTCTGGAAGCGGCGCTCCAGTGCGCCGTCCTTCTCGATGTACTTGCGGTACTCGTTGAGGGTCGAGGCGCCCACGCACTGCAGCTCACCCCGGGCCAGGGCGGGTTTGAGCATGTTCGAGGCGTCGATGGCACCCTCCGCGGCGCCCGCGCCGACCAGCGTGTGCAGCTCGTCGATGAACAGAATGATCTGCTTGTTCTGGGCGATCTCGTTCATGACGGCCTTGAGCCGCTCCTCGAACTGACCGCGATACTTGGTGCCTGCTATCACCGCCGCCATGTCCAGCGA
>DATFQK010000463.1:0-2260 GCA_035264345.1 Gemmatimonadales bacterium
CCTTGAGCGTCGGGCTCTGGTGCGGCTCGGACTGGTAGACGAAGGTGCTCTCGCCGGTTGAGACGATCTTCACGTTGTACTTCTCCCCACCCTGGAACGCGACCATCCCGGCCATACTGCCATCGGGAGACCTGCTCCACGTGATGTTAAACGTCTGGGCGCGGCTGGAGCCGGCGTCGTATCCCTTCGCAGTCCAGCTACCGAGCAGGCGGTCGGCAACCGCAGTCAGGGCCGGGGAAGCCGACGCCGTGTCCCTGGCCATGACGGTATCGGTGGGTCCGGCCGAATCTGCCGTGCTCATGGTGTCGCGTTCGGTTCGCTTCTCGCAGGCGACCAGGGCGAGAACGGTGGCAGTGGTGATCAGATAGCGCATTGCGCCTTCCGGCAGAGGGTTCCCCAAAATAGGGGGAGACCGCCTTTTTGCTACACTCCGCCGGTGACGCCGCCCACCGTTCGACCCGCATCATCCCCACCGACAAGCCAGTCCCGCAGGCCTAACGTAGGAGTGCACTCCAGCCACCAACGCCCGACACCGTTCGGGCACAGCGAGGCGCAACCTCGAGGGAGAAGCTATGGAACCGCGCGTCTTTGCCCATTCACAGAGCTACCGTCTGCGGGAGCGGATGAGCGACGCCCAGATCAAGCACGGCCAGGAGATCCGGGCCGACCTGACCGGGATTCGGGTCACCGCGGCAGTGGACGGTTGGCGCACCCCTGCAGTGAACTCGGACATCGGTGCAATCTTCTTCTGCACCATGGGCCCGATCCGGATTCGCGAAGTCCTGACTGAAGGAGACTGCGAGCCGTTGCCGCGGGAAGTGCTGCTTGACGGCCTGGCGGTGCCCGGCCCAGGCACCTACGACATCCTGAACGCGCTCGTGCACTCCAACGGATCGCTGCTGGTCCGGGCCGATGCCAATACGCAGATTGTGCCGCGGGCGCTCAGTCCGGATTTGCCCTGGGTCTAGTCCGAGTTGCAGCGTCAGCATAGCGCGTCATCTCCAGCGCCGCGAGAACTCGGCGAAGAGCCGATTCTCGATCGCGCTCGGGATGACGCGTTGTTTCACGGGAATGACCCTCCCTCACCGAGCTTCTCCAGATCAGCAGCACTCCAGCAAGCACGGTCACTCCGGCCAGTACCGTCCTGAGCGCGAACGGTTCGTCTCCCACCATCCACGCCAGCGCGAGTGCGACCATGGGATTCACGAAGGCGTAGGTGCCTACCGCGGCCGGCGTGGTCACCTGCAGCAACCAGGTGTACGCTCCGAATCCAAGCACAGTCCCGCACAGCACCAGGAACCCGATTGAGACAATTCCTCTCGCACTGAGCTGGTGAGCGCTCCACCCGGAAAGCTCGCCCGTGGCGGCGCTCAGCAGCAGCACTACCAGGCCTCCGGCCAGCAACTGCATGGCGGTTGACTGGCCCAGGGATTGGGGCTTGGGTCCGTTCCGGGCAATCAGGGATCCGGCAGCCCAACTGAGGTCTGCTCCCACCAGCGCCAGGCGGTCGCTCATCGATCCGGCCCAGGCCCCATCTGCCCCGGTGAGCAGCGCTACGCCGGTTACTCCCAGGACCAGGCCCGCGATCACCAAACGGGACGGCACCCGCCGATCGCGCCAGGAGGAAAGCAATACCATCCAGAGCGGAATGGCGCTCATGTAGAGCGCTGCCTGACCGGAAGAGACCCTCTGCTCGGCCCAGGCCAGTACGCCATGGCAGCCCACGAAGAGGAACCCACCGGCGAGCGCCGAGGTGAGCCATTGGGAGGCGGTAGTTGCGCCCAGTTTTCGGCGAGCGCCTAGCCAGATGTAGAGAACCAGGGTTCCGCCGATGCATCTCGTGGCAATCGTGAGGAGCGGGGGTACCTCGGTTACGGCATAGCGGAGAGCGAGGAAGGTGCCGCCCCAAAAGAGATAGATGGCCGCAAAGGCGCCGGTCATCGCCCATCGCGGTGCCGCTGCGCTAGCTCGGGGAGACGAGTGCCGAGTCAAAGACCACCTCGTAATGGGTGACGTGATCGTCACGCTCGATCAGAAACTGCTCGTCCTCGGGATAGAACACCGCCCGCTCGATGTTCGCCCCGGCAAACTGCCGGATGGCGCTCTCCGAATCCCACAGCGAGATCAGCAGGAATTCGGCTTGCCCCTGGGTCACCCGGCGGAGCGCGAGCACCCCCCGGTTCCCCTCGATTTTCCGATATTCGGCCAGGCCGGTCTGGTGCAGGTAATCGAGATAGCGTTCGGCATCGTCTGCCTTGGT
>DATFQK010000464.1:0-5127 GCA_035264345.1 Gemmatimonadales bacterium
CACATGTTCCCGGTAGGAGCAGATGATGCTCGCGCCGCCGTCGCAAGGTTTACCGGGGTAACGCAGCGGATGGTGGCGGTTAGCAGCAGAGACGTATATCGAGCCTACGGTAGACTACTGGGAACCGAGCCCGGCCCTCCGGAGCCGATGCCGCTCAGCGAAGACGCGCCGCTTCGCGAGATTCACTTTCCCTATCGCAAAGCCGCAGCCGGCCCGATGGACTGGACCTACCATTACGACAAGATTCTGGCGGAACAGGCGTTCTTGGAGAGTCGCCTCCCAGTCACCGTGCTGCGATTGCCGGCCGTCTATGGCCCGGGCGACCCGCATCATCGGCTTCGGCCGTATGTCAGGCGGATGCAGGAACACCGGCCGGTGATTCTGATCGATGCGCTTCAGGCGGGCTGGCGCTGGACCCACGGCTATGTCGATGACGTTGGGCGAGCCATCGCATCGGCCGTGGTGGATCCACGAGCAAGGGGAAGAGTCTACAACGTGGGCGAAGCGTCTACCCCAACCATGGCAGAGCGGATTCACCAGCTCGCCGGGCTGATGGGCTGGCGCGGAAGACTGGTGCCGGTGAGCAGGGACCGTTTGCCCGGGCACCTGCAAACTCCATTCGAGGCTGGGCAAGACCTGGTGATGGACAGCCGGAGAATTCGTGCGGAGTTGGGATACACAGAGATTATGAGCGAAGAAGAGGCGCTCCGGCGCACCATCGAGTGGGAGGAACGGACCGACGTGGTTGCAGGCGACCCCGGAGCTCAGGAGTATGCGGCGGAAGACCAGGTGGCTCAGCGGGGAGACACGTAGGTCTCGAAGAAGCCCGCACCTGAATCGCTCACGGTTTCGCCCAATACTCTGCCCCGAAGAGTGAAGCGGCCGCGCATCTGAAGGAAGGCTCGCCGGAAGCCCTCGGCATTGCTGGGGGTGGCCAGGGCGTCTTCCACTTCCACCGCCAGCCGCACCGAATCCTGGTCCCTCGTGGCCACCAGATCGAACCGGCTCGGAGCAGTGAACCCGGGCCGACCTCCTGCCGGACGGGATCCGGCGTAATGGACGGCGGTGAAGCGCAGCACCTGCTTGACCCCCAGTGAGTCCACCAGGGTGAGAAAAAACGGAGAGCGCACCGACGATATTGCGCTCTGGCTCCGTTCCGGCCCATAGACACCGCCATACAGCAGCGCCAAACGCCTTCCCTGCCCAGAGCCCCACTCCCAGGTCACATCGCGCCAGACACCCCAGTTGTGGTCGTGGTAGGCAGGAACCCCATGAAATTGCCGGCAGCGCCCAGCCACGCAGATAGTACCCGAGGCATGCGCGACTAACCCGGGCACGACGTAGCCGGAGACGAACTCGTCACTCAGCAGCTCGACTGGCGGGAAGTACCGATTAGGCATCGGCTCGAGGGTCACATCGATTCGTACCGTGCCGCCGGACCCAGGCGCACCGCCGATCAGGTGGTACACTCCACTTCGCTGGGTGACCGAGCTTCCGCCGACGATCAAGTCTGCCCGAGCGGTATCGAGTCTCACCCGCGCGGAAGGCTCCCGCAGCAGAAAACGCTGGTACTCCCCGTCGGCCCGCCGGTGAGTCACCAGCAGCTGGCCGCCCCAGCGACCCGCTGCCGCGGCGTTGTCCTGATCCCGAGGGATCTCGCCACCTACCAAGTAGGTGATGTACCACCACTCGTTCTCCGAGGGAACAATGTTGAAGTAGTGCCACTCGCCCCAGGTGGAATCAGCGACGGGTGGAATGTGGAAGCGGTCGAGCTCGTCGTAGAGCTGCTGGCTCGAGGGGGACAGGTAGGCCGAATCAGCCGGTGAGTCCTTCCAGGAACCGGCTAGGAGCTTCAATCCCGACCCCACGCTCGCGGCCCGGCTGGGGATCTCGCCACCAGCCCTGACCGGGACCACGCGATTGCCTCGTTGGAGGTAGAGAAGCTTGCTCTCGACTGCAGGAGATACTGTCCGTACCAGGTTGTCGTGACGCGCTCCGCCAAAGACCTGACGCACGAGAAAGCGGGCCCGGTCAACGCCAAAGAACATGCTGCCGATTCCACCGGTTCTCATGGCTTCTACATCGATGCCCTGAGGCAGAACCGTCACCTCCCCTCCCCCAACCAGGGACACGTCACGGGACTGATCGAGCATGGCCTGGCCTACCGACAGGAGGACGATCATGACGCCCACGCCGAGCGAGAAACCCAGGAGGAGGAACAGGGAACGGAGCTTCCGGACCAGCAAATGCCGGAAGGCCAGCGTGGCTATCATGCGGTGGAAGCAGGAAGCCCGGGAACAGCGGGAGCTTCCCTGCGCTCAGGGATGACGATGTGGCCGTCCAACATGTGAATCACCCGATCGGCCTGCTCTGCCAGGCGGTCGTCATGGGTGACCACAACCAGCGTGGTTCCATCCTGATTCAGCCGGCGGAACAGCTCCAGGATCTCGTGCCCCGTGGCCGCGTCCAGTTCGCCGGTAGGCTCATCGGCCAGGAGAAGCGCCGGCCGGTTGGCCAGGGCACGAGCTATGGCCACTCGCTGCATCTCTCCGCCAGAGAGCTGAGTGGCCCGGTGCCGGGCGCGGTGGCCCAGCCCGACGTAGCCCAGCAACTCCAGCGCTCGGGCACGGCGGAGCTCCCGGGGCACTCCGGCTTCCGCCATGGGAAGCTCCACGTTCTCCTGAGCGGTGAGCACCGGAAGCAGGTGAAATCGCTGGAAGATGAAGCCCAGCCGGGTCAGCCGGAGGCGAGTAAGCTCGCGATCGGACAGTGATTGCAGAACTGTTCCCAGGATCTCTACTGTGCCAGAGGTGGGAGAGTCGATTCCGCCGATGAGTTGCAGCAACGTGGACTTTCCGCTGCCGGAAGGGCCAACCACCGCTACGTACTCACCGCCACGAATTTCCAGCGACACTCCTCGAAGGGCGTGCACGGCTTCGCCGTACATCGGGTAATCCTTCCTGAGGTCGCGCGCGACCAGCACAGCCCGGTTCATGCCGCCTCGGCTCGAAGGACTTCGGCGATCGCTGCCCGCGACGCGAGCCAGGCCGGATATAATGCAGCCAGAGATCCGGTCAGGAGCAGGACCAGCGCAGCTCTAGTGAGGCTCTCCCGCCGGGGCACGAAGAAGGAGAACGCGGCCGGGAGCCCGGGAAAGCTGGTGAGAATGCTGTCGAGGTAGCGGGCCGTCACCAGCCCGAGGACGATCCCCAGAGCCGAACCGATGGCGGTGAGAGTCACACCCTGCAGCAGAACCTCGCGTACTACGCTCACCCGACTAATCCCGATAGCTCGCAGGGTTGCGATCTCCCCCAGCCGCTCATTGACCGTGATGGTAAGCAGCGTGGCGATGAGCAGCACGGTCACGATGAGACTCATGGTACCGAGGATGTAGGAGAGCTGCCGAAAGTAGACCAGCCGCTGCTTGAACTCCCGCACCAGATCGGCCACGCTGTTCACTTCAAGCTGAGGGAATCGCTTCCGCAGAGCTGTCACCACCGCGGGAGCGGCACTGTCCTCCGCGGCCCTCACCATCAGGAGTGAGGCTTGATCCCCGGGCCTCTTGCCGGCCAGCGACTGCATGACCGGGAGTACGGTGCCAACCGACGGCTGGTCCCGGTAGTCGTACACCCAGCGGACCAGACCGCGGACCACCAGCGTCCTGCCCACGGCAGCGGTGACGACCTGCGGATCCAGGCGGCCCACCAGAGTGACACTGTCTCCGACCTTGGCCTGAAGTACTCGTGCCGCAGGCAGGCTGAGCAATACGCCGAGGCTGTCGGTCGGGCTCAGGTCTCCTCCCGAGATAATCGTGTAGAGGGCCTGGGCCTCGGGCTGGATCCCGTAGCCGAACAGAGTTATCAGGCTGTCTCTGCGTCGGCCGTAGAGGGATGCGCCCAGTACCGCTCCCGCGGCGGCAATGCCCGGCCTCTGCCGAATGGATGTGACCAGCTGGATGGCGCCGGACATCGTAGCCTCGGTATCAAACGGCAGCGTTCCCTTGGGGGTCAACCGGATCTGGTATCCCCGGGCCAGAAGCAGGTCGGCAAATGACTTCTCGATTCCACCACTCAGCATCACCATATCGAGCAGCATGGCTGCCGAGACCGCTATGCCCGCGATCGACAGCCCGGTTCTGAGCCGATGTCGCCCCAGGCTCCTGAGACTCCAGCCCAGACCTCTCATCCCCGCCCCCACAGCACCAGAGGGCGAGTCTGGACCAATCTCCAGGCAGCCAGCGCACCTGCCAGGGCGCCGAGCAGGAGCGAAAGCACGACGCTGAACCAGACGATGCCGGGTGTGATCACGGAAAAGGTCAGAACCGTATCGAAGAACCGGCGATAGTAGGCATTCGTGGCGGCACCGGCCAGGTAGGCCAGACCGGTTCCGAGCAGGCAGCCCAACGCCGCCACCAGAATGGCTTCCAGCAAAAGGGCGCCGAAGATGGTGCGGCGTCGCACGCCCACAAATCGCATGACCGCGGCATCCAGCCGGCGCTCCTCAACCTTGAGGAGCATGATGCAGAGGACGAACACCGCGCTGGCCACGATGGTGATCACCGCGATGGCGCGGTGAAAGCGGCTCACCACTCGGAAGGTCTGGGAGGACTCCGCGGCAATGCTCGCGGACGGATAGGCCCGGAACCCGTAGGCGCTCCGGTTCAGGACCGCGCTCGCTGAATCTGCAGAAATGCCGGCCCTGAGACCGATACTTAGACGATCCACCCGGTCCGGGGCCCCCAGGAGAGCCACCAGGTCGGGAAGGTGCATCCTGAGATGACGTTCGCGTTTAGCAATCTCAGCCGGATCCGCTCTGGGCTCGTAGATAGTCGAGATCGTCACCAGGGTGCCGGCCGTGTCCGGCCGGGGACCCAACCGGATGGTGTCGCCAACGGAGAGCCCCAGCTCATGAGCCAGCTGACGCTCGACTGCCACCCCCGGAAGCTGTGCTGCAGCCGAGCGGGCAACGGCCGGAAATACGAGCAGTAGAACGGCCCAATGCCGGGCCAGAGTAGCCATGACGGAAAACTAGTGCGGAACGGTTCTTTTCTGGGATCTGGGAGAAGAAGGTCTATGACGGTTCAGAGCCAACCGAGGGTTGCGGTAGTGGGTATGAGCGAGCCCGGTC
>DATFQK010000465.1:0-2737 GCA_035264345.1 Gemmatimonadales bacterium
GCTCGTCAAGGCGAGCGGCGAGTTCGTCTGGCACCAGCATGAGATCGACGAGGTGTTCCTCGTCTTCTCCGGGCAGGTCACTAATCAGCTACGAGGTGCCGACGACGTCACCCTGGGTCCCGGCCAGCTCTTCGTGGTCCCCCGAAACACCGAGCATTGCCCGTACGCGCCCGAGGGTTGTCAGTGATGCTCCTCGAGCCCGCCGGCGTTGTGAACACCGGATCCGCGCCAGGCGAGCTGACCGCGGTCGACGAGTGGATCTGAACGCGCCGAGGCGTCAGGCGGCGGCGAAGAAGGTGCGCAGTGCCTGGGCAACGCGGTCCGGCTGAGGGTCGCTGCTGGGTCCCTCGTGGCCCATGCGCGGCAGCTCGATGCGTTGGCTCCGGGGCAGCGTGCGGTGTAACGAATCCAGGACCTCCCGCAGGAATCTTGGACTTTTCTCTCCGCCGAGCAGCAATACCTCGGCTGTCATGCCCGCCATGCATTGCCGGCTGGAGTCCATCTCAGCGACGAGCAATCCGTCTAGCCGCTGGAACGGGATGAGGCTCTCGATCGAGACATCAGGCGGCTCGACCCGGCGCTTCTCCCAACGCAGGTACAGCGCAAGCATGGCGACCAGCAGCGGACGCGGCCACCACGCGGGTACGAGGTGGTCGGCTTCGAGGAAGGCGGCCAGCGCTGCGGCCGGCTTCCCGCGTGCCACCTGACGATCGAACTCGCCGATCCACGCCGAAGAGATGGAGCCATGCTCCGATAGCGGCGGCTCGCAGACCGCCAGCCTGGTTACCTGCGGCAATGTCCGGCCCGCCTGCGGGGCAATGAGCCCGCCGGAGCTGTGACCGAACAGGAACTCGGCGCCCGACTCGGCCAGGAGTGCGGCGACGTCCTCGCACTCGCGGTCCATGCCGTACCGGTCGCCCGGCGGACCGCTCACACCACGGCCGCGCCGATCCGGCACGTAGACGGTGAACGCATCGGCCAGTGCACCCGCCAGCCCCATGTAGTGCTGAGCGGCGAGGTAACCGCCGCTGAGGAGAATCAATCCAGGTCCGGCGCCCAGCCTCCGGTAGCCGATCGGAGTGCCGTCCGCCGAGAACACCATGCCCGTCTCGTACGGCAACTTAGGTGTGTTCACCGTGCCCCCGTCCGGCTGAGATCCGTCGCGCAGTACGGTGACATCGGAATCCCCGCCATGCGCGGGCAAGTGCCCGCCAGGCCCGGGGACGTGCGAGGATGGCCCGCAGCAGCGGCGTCGGATCGAAGTAGCTTTCCCGCTCCACCACCAATCCGTGGCGCAGGCTCACCCGGTCACAGACGCGCCAGGCGATGGAACGCCCGCCGAGGCTGCCACGTAGCGTCAGCTCGACATAGGCGCAGTCGGCGCCGACCGCGAAGCGTTCCACCTCCCCAGCGACGTCCGGGATGAGGGCGAACAGCGGCCGGGCAAAGCGCTCCCGGAAGGCCTGGTGGCCAACCAGGGTCGGCAGCTGAGGTTGGATGAGTCGGACCTGCGGGTCGAACCAGGACTGGAAGTGGTCGGCGAAGGCGTCGGCGCTCGCGGGCGCCCGCCAGCCCTCGGCAAAGGCCAGGACCCAGGCCTGCGCCGCCTCGGTGCCCGATGCAGTGGGCGTAATGGAGCTCATCGCACTGAACTCCTCTCTTAACGTCGGTTCGGGATGACGCGCCGTCGGCCAGTGCTGATCAGCGCAGCAGGATGAAGATGGCCGCTGCCACCAGCCCGCCGAGGGCGGCACCGGCCAGAGTCTGGGCCGGGGTGTGGTCGCCGAGTCGAATCCGGGACCAGGCGACCAAGACGATCAGGGGCAGGGCCAGAATGAAAAGAGGGCCGAAGCTGAGCACGAGGATGGCGACCGTGCCGCTGGCTGCAGCAGTGTGGAGCGACACCTTCCACCACAGGGTCAGCAACATAGTGGCAGCAAGGCAGGTAAGCATCGCGACGACAAGCGCGACCAGCTGCCGAGGGGCGCCGAGGCCCACAAGCAGCGCCAGGCCTGCGAGAAACGAGCCGATGGCGGCCAGGAAGGGGACTAGCCGCTGTTGGCGCATTCGCACGTGTCGATCGGTCCATCGCCGGCTGCGGACCCCGGCAATGACAATGCCGTAAGGGATCAGGCCACAAAAAGTCGCCGTTAGCAGCCCCCAGCCCAGACCAGCCGGTCCGGGACTACTGTGCCAGCTCACCAGCAGGAGCTGCGCGACGGCGAGGTTGGCTGGCGCCAACGCCTCGGTCACGCCGCGTGCCAGGTGGGTGCCAGCAGCGCTTGTGGCAACAGGTCGCCCGGTACCCACCTTCTTATCCATGCTGCTGTCTCCCTTGGGTGGTCGTAGTCGGTTCGGGCCAGCCGGCCGGACTGATCGCGGTCTGCCGAGCGAACCGACCAATGAGTTCGGCAGTCTGTTGGGGTTGGTCACGCATCACCCAGGTACGGCTGCCTTCGATCAGCTCCAGGCGGGCGTTCGGAAAGATGCCGGCCAGCCGCTGGGCATGCTCCAGCGGAAAGAACTTGTCGTCGGCCGCCCAGATCAGCAGCACCGGTTTGGTGAAGCCGGTCAGCTCGGCGGCGATCTGACCCATGAAAGCGTCGTCACCGAGGGTGGCGATGAGACGGCGAGTGTCGCGGCGTACGCCGGTGTCGGCCAGGTAGTTGGCGATCCATCCGTCGATCAGCTCATGCGGCGGCTGGTGGTGGGTCAGCCAGCCGTACGCACTGGGCAG
>DATFQK010000466.1:0-5964 GCA_035264345.1 Gemmatimonadales bacterium
GAACCGTCCGGTGAGCAACTCCTCACCCCTGGACCAGAGAAAGCTCTGGCCGGCCCGCCGGATCAGCTGAACCCGAATCCCGTCCCACTTCCACTCGGCCATCCAGTCAATGATATCGCCCAGCTCCGACGGTTCACCCTCGAGCGGGTGGGCCAGCAAGAAGGGATATGGCCGGCTGACGTCGGCGTCGCGGGTGTCCGGGGCTACCAGCCGCTGGAAGAAATCAGCGGTAGGGTCCCATGCACCCATCAGCCGGTGGGCAATCACTCCTTCCTCGACCCCGCTCGTTTCCGCTAGAGCTCGGATGACGAGACGTTGGGATGCACCAACCCGGAAGCTGCCGGTGATCAGCTTATTCCAGACGAAGCGCTCCCGCCGATCCAGCTCACGCCAGGAGTCCACCATGACCTCGCGCTGAACGTCCTCGTCTTCGCCGCGGAGCGGCAGCAGCCGCTGCTCGACCCAGTGGGACAGAGGACGCTCGCTGGAAGCACCGGTGTCGGGCAGGATCAAAGTGATGGTTTCGGCCAAATCGCCGACGGCCTGGTAGCTCTCCTCGAACAGCCATTGGGGAAGACCGGCCTCGCTGGAAGCCCAGACGGCAAGCTTGCGAGAGCCGACCAACCGCTTGGGACGCCGACCGCTCAGGAAGTGGACGGCCCAGGCGGCGTCTTCCGGGGGAGCAGTCCGGAAGTAGTCCACCAGAGCCGCAACCTTTTCGCCGGTGGCGTTGGTTTCGTCGATCGCACTGAAGAGTCTCGCAAATGCTCTCACAGCACTGCCTCGTCCGCCACGGCTTCCCCATCCAGAGCCACAGCTTCCTCACTGACCTCATCATCCCGTTCGCCTTCGAACCGGGTCTGCACCGCCTGAGCGTCCAGACCGCGCTCGCGGAGCCAGCGGACAACCGGCGCGGTGAAACCGTGGGTGACCCAGATCTCGGCCGCGCCGGATGCCTCTATGCTTGCCAGGAGACTCGGCCAATCGACATGGTCCGACAGCGGGAATCCGCGGTCGAGTGCCCGGCGCCGGCGGGCACCGCGAACCAACATCCACCCTGAGGCGAACGCTGTAGACTGGTGGCCGAAGCGCCGAGTCCAGGGGGAGCCACTGGCATGGGGGGGTGCGACCACGATTGCGCCTGCGGTATCAACCTTCCGTTCCATGGTTCCGGCATATCGGGTGGGAGGAAGCGCGACGCCGGCGGCCCGATAGGCGGCGGTCATCCGCTCGACTGCGCCGTGGGTGAGAATAGGGCCAATAGCGGGATCGAGTCCGGCAATCAGCCGCTGCGCCTTCCCCAGGGTGTAGCCATAGAGCATGCTGACTTTGCCTGCCGCCGCGTTCGCCTGCCACCAGCTGTTGATGTCGGCAAATACCTCAGACTGCGGCGGCCAGCGGTAGATCGGGAGCCCGAAAGTGGATTCGGTGATGAAGGTGTGGCAACGGACGGGCTCGAAGGGGGTACAGGTAGGGTCCGGATCGGTCTTGTAATCACCGGAGACGACCCAGACCTCGCCCAGATGTACCAGACGAACCTGAGCCGATCCCAGGATGTGTCCCGCTGGATGGAGGGACACAGTGACGCCGTTTACACTGATCGCCTGTCCGTAAGGCAGGCCCCGAATGGCGGCTGCCGGCCCCATACGAGCTCGCAGGACTGACACCCCGGCCTCTGCGGTCAGGTAGGATCGGGAACCCCAGGTCGCATGGTCGCCGTGGGCGTGAGTGATCACCGCCCGGTCCACCGGCTCCCAGGGATCTACGTAGAAGTCTCCCGGCTCGCAGTAGAAGCCGCGATCGGTGAGGGTGAGCACTGCCATGATTGAAGTTAGGCGGGGAAGCGGGGATGTGGGGAAGCGGGGAAGTCATCAAGCAGCTCGGCTACCCTTATCCTCCCCGCTTCCCCGCCTCCCCGCCTCCCCGCTGATACACCCCCATCAGCGTCCCCTGAGCCAATATGTGATCGGCCATGGCACTCTCCAGCTCGGTCTTGGAGACTCCGTGGGGCAGGGTGAGCATGATGTCCAGAGCGTAGATGCGGAAGTAATACCGATGCGGCTTTCCCGGCGGAGGGCAGGGTCCGCTGTAGCCAATCTCCCCCGAGTCGTTGCGGCCTTGCCGGGCGCCGGATGGGAGCTCCGGTAGCGGTGGGACGCCGCGGGACAGCTCCACGGTCTCGCCCGGCAGGTTATACAGCACCCAATGCACCCAGGTGCCCCGGGGAGCGTCCGGGTCGTCACAGACCAGCGCCATGCTCCGGCGCTCAACCGGAACTCCCTCCCATGCCAGGGCCGGTGAGAGATTTTCCCCCTCACAGCTGTGAGTCCGGGCTATGCTGCCGCCGTGGCTGAAGTCGGCAGAGGTGAGCTGGATCGGATCGGACGCGCTGGACATAGCTTATCCCCTGCCGGCTTCGACCCAGAGCCGAATGGCCATGAGCACGATGAACACGGCAAACATCCGCTGCAGCGTTGGCCCCGGAATGGCTTGGGCTAACCGGGCGCCAAGGTAGGCGCCGAGGAACAGGCCCAGGCCGATCAGTAGTGAGCCTTTGATATTGATGTTGCCCTGCAGATAGTAGGCGTAGGCACCCAGAAGCCCTACCGGCAGGAGCATAGCGCCGAGTGAGGTACCAATGGCCAGCTTGGTGTGGAACTTGGCGAAAAAGATGAGCGAAGGGATGATGAGAATACCACCACCGATGCCGAACAATCCCGATAACACTCCAGCAACCACCCCGATCGCAAGAAACACGAGAAGCATGGGTCATCGGCTCCAGAGAAGGAGGAGGGCAGCAGAGACCTAATAGTACACCGGGCTATACCACCCGGCAGATCGACGCCGCTTGTTGATCGAATCACATGAGTACACCTTACTGTCCTGCACCATTCCAACCTCGATCGCGATGCAGGTCCCTGGGTCGTTCAGAAGACGAGAGGAGCTCTATGAAACGGGTTACCCCCGTCATCCTCGGCGCGGCGGCATTGCTAGTGGCTCTGGACATCGTTGGTGCACTGACCGGAAGACCGCTGGGATTCCCCTACTCCCGCCTCGGCGCGGTTTCTCTTTTCGTCTATCTCAGTGTCGGTGTGCTCACCTCCCTTCGAGCCGGTCTGGCCGTTGCCGTAGTTGCCGCAGCCACCGTGGGATTTTTGGACGGAACGTTGGGTCCACTCGCCGCCTGGCTGGTAGGTCCTGGTCCGGTAGGTCAAACCTTCAGCGAGTCTCGGGTGTTTGCCTACGGCATAGCCGTGGTCACTGCCACGGCGGCGGCAGCGGGACTGATCGGTGCCCTGGCGGGCACCTGGCTGGAGCGGCGGCGCGGCCTGCGCACCAGTTCCGGGGTGATTTCCCGCTGAGGTTGCAAAACCCGCCGGGCATGCCTCTCTTACACGGCCCATGAGTTCTCTTTAGCACGCTCTGGAGTCAAGACGTGATTCGTCAGCGTATCCATCTCGACGGCGAGTGGGAATTCTTCCCCGATCCGCGGCAAAGTCTCACCCCAACCACACTCGGGGAGAGCGAGGCGCGAAGGATCAGGGTACCCGGACCCTGGCAGGCCCAATTCGAAGACCTCAGAGATTACAGCGGCCTCGCCTGGTACCGCCGGCACTTCGAGGTGGCGGATGGACGCTCCAATGGCCAGGCCGCAGGCTACGTGCTCCACTTCGGCGCGGTGGATTACTTCACCACGGTGTGGCTCAACGGACAGCAGGTCGGCGAGCACGAGGGCGGATACCTGCCCTTTGAGCTGGATGTAACCGACAGCCTTCGCCGCGACGGCGCCAACGAGCTGGTGGTGCGGGTGATCGATCCAGGCAACGATGCCGACTTTCTTCCCGAGTTTACCTTCGCCGAAATACCCCACGGCAAACAGAGCTGGTATGGGCCGATCGGCGGAATCTGGCAGAGCGTGTATCTGGAGCGCCGGGCCCGGACCCACCTGACCCGACTCCGGGTCACTCCAGACGTACCGGGCGAGCAGGTCCGGGTGGATGTCGGCCTCAACCGACCGGCCGAGAAGCAACTGGGCCTCTGGCTCAACATCACCGATCCGCGAGGGCAGCAGCGGCGCCACCGGCTGGTGGTGGGGGCCGGCCATGAGGCCGAGCAGCTCACCCTGCCGGTTCCGGAGCCCATGCTCTGGGACACCACGGTGCCCAACCTCTATGAGCTGCAGGCTGTGTTGCTCGACAGCAACGACGATCGGGCCGAGCCGGTGGACCAGTGGGGGACCCGGTTCGGGATGCGAACCATCGCGACCTCGTCCACCGGCCATCTGCTGCTGAACGGGAAGGTGCTCTATCTCCGGGGTGCGCTGGACCAGGACTACTACCCCGACTTGATCTACACCCCGTTCAGCGACGCCGAACTGGAGGAGCAGTTCGCCAAGGCGAAGCATATGGGACTCAACTGTCTCAGGACTCACATCAAGATCACCGATCCCCGCTACTACGACGCCGCGGACAAGATCGGTCTCCTGATCTGGACCGAGCTTCCCAACTGGCAGGAGCTGACCGATGCCGCCAAGCGGCGGGCGAAAGAGACGCTGTTCGGCATGGTCGAACGGGACTGGAACCATCCCTCGATCATCATTTGGACCATTGTCAACGAGAACTGGGGCGTAGATCTGGCGGTCAACGCCGGCCATCGAGCCTGGCTGGCGGACATGTACACCGAGCTGAAGGCGCTGGATCCGCACCGGCTGGTGGTGGGGAACTCACCCTGCTTTACCAACTTTCACGTGGTTACCGACATCGAGGATTTTCACAACTACTACGCGATGCCGGACCACTACCGGAAGTGGAAGGAGTGGGTCCAGACCTTTGCCAGCCGGCCGCCGTGGACCTTTGCCCATGTGTACGAAAGCATCGAGTCCTGGCGGGAATACATCCGGGATCCCTGGAATCCGATACCCCGGCAGCCGGCGCCCGAAGTTCGCCGGCGCGGCAGTGAGCCGATGGTGGTGTCCGAATTCGGGAACTGGGGCCTGCCCGATGTCGGCAAACTGAAAGAGTGCTACGGCGGCCGGGAGCCCTGGTGGTTTGAGACTGGTATCGAATGGGGGGACGGCGTGGTCTACCCCCATGGCATTGAGCAGCGCTTCAAGGCGTTTCATCTCGACAAGGTTTTTCCGACCCTGTCCGACCTTGCCGCGGCCAGCCAGCGGATGCAGTTCACCGCGCTGAAGTATCAGATCGAGCAGATGCGGCGGCATCCGAGCATTGTGGGCTATGTCATCACGGAGTTCACCGACGTCCACTGGGAGAGCAACGGGCTGCTGGACATGTGCCGCAACCCCAAGACCTTCTACGACGTCATGGGCCAGGTCAACAGCCCGGATGCGATCGTGCCGACCGACTGGGAGCGGATCGCCTTCTGGGAAGGCGAGCGGTGTGAGGTGAAGCTTGCGCTCTCCCATTTCTCCTCGGCCGACCTCCGGGGCTGCCGCCTGGAGTGGCAGCTTGACCAGTGGCCGGATCTCCGGGGCTCCTTCGAGTCGGTGATCCCGCAGCGAGCCCAACTCACCAATATCGGTACCGCTGTGTTCGATGTGCCGCGGCTGGACCGGCCGGCCCGGGCCCGGCTCGAAATGCGTCTCTTCAACGCGGCGGGCGAGCTGGTCACCCGGAACCATCATGAGCTCTACTTCTTTCCTCGATTCGAAAAGCCCTCGCCTGACCTCCGTATAGCGGTGCCTGGCCTGCCCCGGCTTTCCGCCCGCCTGGCCGGCATGGGATACGAGCTGGTGGACGAAAGCGCGGCGGACCTGGTGGTGGTCGAGCGGATGACGGACGAGCTCCGGTGGTACGTCCAGAACGGTGGGCGGGTACTCTGGCTCGCCGAGCAGCCTGAGTCACAGCAGGCGCATCTCGGCTCCATCAGCATCGCGCAACGCCATGGCCGCAGCTGGCAGGGCGACTGGGCCAGCAGCATGAGCTGGATCCGGCAGGACAAGAT
>DATFQK010000467.1:0-4490 GCA_035264345.1 Gemmatimonadales bacterium
ATCGTGGCGGTCACCAAGACCCACGGCGTGGATGCAGTACTGGCCGCGGTAGATGCCGGCCTCACGGACGTGGGGGAGAACCGGGTGCAGGAGGCACTGCAGAAACAGGACCGGGCTCCCGACGTGCCGGTGGGCTGGCACCTGATCGGGACGCTGCAGCGCAATAAGGCCCGACATGCTGCCGGCCGGTTTGCTCTGATCCATTCGATTGACCGAGCCGACCTCGGGGCCGAGCTCGCCCGCCGGGTTGCTCCAGGGCAGAGGCAGCGGGTGCTGGTCCAGGTGAACTGTTCCGGAGAGCCGCAGAAGGGCGGAGTGGCCCCCGAGTCTCTGGCATCGTTACTGGACGAGGTGCGCGCCCTGGAACAGATCGAGGTGCTGGGTCTGATGACCATGAGCGCGCTCACCTCTGACGTTGGTGAGCAACGTCGGACCTTTCGCCAATTGCGCGAGTTGCGGGATGCGGCGGAGCGCGCCGGGCACGCCTTGCCGGAGCTCTCGATGGGCATGTCGGGCGACTATCCGGTGGCGGTCGAGGAGGGTGCAACGATGATCCGGCTGGGAACCGTTCTGTTTGGGGAGCGGATGACATGAGCGACGATCACGCGTTCCACCTGACGCCTTTGGATGTCCGGTCTCAGGAATTTGCCCGCACCCTTCGAGGCTACGACCGGGCGCAGGTCGACGAGTTCAAGCTGGCCATCTCGGAGGAGCTGGAACGCCTGCTGCGTGATCGGGCTCAGCACGAGGAGCGTCTGCGCGGAGTGCAGGAACAGCTGCGGGCCTACCGAGACCGGGAACGGGCCATGAATGAAGCGCTGGTGGCGGCGCAGCAGCTCCGGGTAGACAGCCGGGAACAAGCCGAGCGGGAGGCAGAGCTGGTGCTGCGGGAGGCGAGGACAGAAGCGGAGCGGATTCTGGAAAGAGCCCGCCAGGAGGAGGCGTTGGTCCGCGAGCGCGCCGATGGGGTGGCCCGCCAATTCACTGCCTATGTCGCCAGCTTCCGCACGCTTCTGGAGCGCCACCTGGGTGAGGTGGACGGGATGCAGCGCCGAGTCCGGCCCGAGATATCCGATTCCACAGCTGAAACCATGCCCGGGAAAGAGCGTTGACCGCTGCGGGGCTGTTGTTCGAGCGGATTCAGGAAGCCGCTGCTGTGGTGCGCGGCCGCTCCCGGCTGGAGCCGGACGTCGGAATCATCCTCGGAACCGGATTGGGCGGTCTGGCCGATGAGATTGCGGTGGAGGACTCGATTCCCTACGAATCCCTTCCGGGGTTCCCGCTCTCGACGGTCGAGTCACATGCGGGCCGTCTGCTGCTCGGCCGCATGGAAAACCGACCGGTGGTGGCGATGCAGGGCCGGTTTCACCGCTATGAGGGCTACGGCCTCGCTGAGGTGACCTTTCCGGTCCGCGTGATGCGCGCGCTCGGGGCAAAAACCCTGATTGTCTCCAACGCCTGCGGGGGGATGAACCCGCTCTGGAGTCCGGGTGATCTGGTTCTGCTGAGCGACCACATCAACCTGCTGGGCGACAACCCTCTGATCGGCGCCAATGACGACCGGCTGGGGCCTCGGTTTCCCGACATGTCCGATCCGTATGACGCCGAGCTCCGGGCAGTGACCCGTACGCTGGCGGCGGAGCTGGGGATCAGACTGCGCGAAGGAGTTTACGTGGCAGTGCCCGGACCGAACCTGGAGACCCGCGCCGAGTATCGGATGCTGAGAGGAATGGGAGCCGACGTGGTGGGAATGTCTACGGTGCCCGAGGTCATCGTAGCGTCGCATGCGGGAATGCGCACAGTCGGGATCTCGATCATCACCGACCAGTGCCTGCCCGACGCGCTGGAGCCCGCCAACATCGATCGCATCATCCACACCGCAAGGCAGGCGGAACCGTCCCTGACCCGACTCATCGCGCGTTTGGTGGAGCGCTTGCCCTGATGGCATTTCCGGCCTGGCCCGATCTCAGTCCCAATGAGATGGAGCAACGCCAGCTTGCCCTCTGGAAGGAGGAGAAGCTCTTCCAGCAGACGATCGACGCGCGGCGGGACGGCAGCCCATTCGTGTTCTACGAGGGCCCCCCGACCGCCAATGGCCGTCCGGGCATCCATCACGTGTTTTCCCGGACGATCAAGGATCTGGTCTGCCGATTCCACTCCATGCGCGGAGAATCAGTCACCCGTATTGCCGGATGGGACACCCACGGGCTGCCGGTCGAGATCGAGGTGGAGAAGGAGCTCAAGCTCTCGGGCAAGAAAGACATCGAGCGCTTTGGCGTTGAGGAGTTCAACGCGCGGGCCCGCAAGAGCGTATTCAAGTATCAGACCGAGTGGGAGAGTCTCTCCGACCGGATCGCGTACTGGCTGGATTACGACCACCCCTATATCACCTGCAGCAACCAGTACATCGAGAGCGTCTGGTGGCTGCTGCAGCGGCTCCACCAGCGAAGCCTGCTCTACCGCGGCCACCGGGTGCTGCCATACTGTCCCCGCTGCGGCACCGTGCTCTCCAGTCACGAGCTGGCTCTCGGCTACGAGACGGTAACCACGAACTCGGTATACGTCACGTTTCCGCTTCAGGACAACCCTGAGCGCGAGCTCCTGGTTTGGACCACTACGCCGTGGACGCTGCTATCCAATGTGGCGGTCGCGGTGGCTCCCGATCTGGAATACGGAGAGTATGCGGTCGGCGATCGGCGGGTAATCCTTGCCACCGCCAGGGCCGATCTCCCGAGCAGCAGCCAGCGGGGTGCGCCCAGCTTCAGAGAGTTGGGCGCCCTGCGCACTTTCGCAGGGCGTGAGCTCATCGGGTTACGATATCGTCGGCCACTCGAAGCCGTGTCGCTCCCGGAGGATCGCGCCGCGAGGGTGCTCATCGGCGCCGACTTCGTGACTGCGGATGACGGCTCCGGCCTGGTGCACCTCGCTCCCGCATTCGGCGCCGACGACTTTCAGGCCGGTGTCGAGCACGGTCTGGCGCTGGTGCGTCCAGTCGCTCCCGACGGAAGCTTTGTCGGCACCACTTGGCCTGAGATCGAAGGCCGACTGGTCACTGCGCGAGACACCAACGATCTCATCATCCAGCGACTCAAGCAGGAGGGCCGCTGGCATTTGACTCAGCCGCATACCCACACCTACCCCCACTGCTGGCGATGCTCCAGTCCGTTGATCTACTACGCCCGGGACTCCTGGTTCGTGCGGACCTCAGCGGTCAAGGAGCGAATGCTGGAGCTCAACCGTCAGGTTGACTGGCATCCGCCCGAGGTCGGCGCCGGCCGCTTCGGCGAATGGCTGGAAAACAATGTGGACTGGGCTCTTTCGCGCGACCGCTATTGGGGGACGCCGCTGCCGGTGTGGGTCTGCGATCAGGATTCATCGCACGTCGAAGTGATCGGGAGCTACGCCGAGCTGGCGGAACGGTGGGGAAAGACGCTGCCGGCCGACTTCGATCCCCATAAGCCCTTCATCGACGGATACAGCTGGGCGTGCCGTTGCGGGGGCATTCTGCGGCGCACCCCTGAGGTGATCGACACCTGGTTCGACTCCGGATCCATGCCCTATGCGCAGTGGCACTATCCCTTCGAGCACCAGGCCGAGTTCGACCGCCACTTTCCAGCCGACTTCATCTGTGAGGGAGTGGACCAGACCCGCGGCTGGTTCTACTCACTGCTGGCCATTGCCACGACTGCTTTCGACAGCCTGGCCTACCGCCATGTGGTGGTGAATGAGCTCGTGCTCGACGCTGAGGGCCAGAAGATGTCGAAGAGCAAGGGAAACGTGGTCGATCCCTGGGCGATGATCGAACAGCACGGCGCCGACACCATTCGGCTCTATCTGCTCGCCTCGAGTCAGGTCTGGCTGCCCAAGCGCTTCGACCCCCGGACCATCCCTGAAGTGGCGGGGAAATTCTTCAACGCTCTGAAGAACAGCTACACTTTTTTTGCCGGCTACGCCGGCGACTGGATCCCATCCCAGGCGCCTGCGGCAGCGGAGCGGCCACTAGTGGATCGCTGGCTGCTCAGCCGGCTGGATGCAACGGTCGAAACCGTAGCTGCGGCCTGGGCCCGTTACGACGTAACTGCCGGCGTGCGGGCCATCATGGACTTCGTGATCGACGATGTCTCTCAGTGGTACGTCCGAGTCAATCGGGCACGGTTCTGGGCTCCCGATTCCAGCGCGGACCCGGCCGCGCTCGCTACCCTGCATGAGGCTCTATCCACCGTCTCCCAGCTCCTGGCTCCGGCAGCGCCCTTTGTGAGCGATTGGCTGCACCGCGCGCTGGCGGGAACATCCGTCCACCTCACCGGGTTTCCGGTACCGCGGGGGAGGGCCGCGCCCGACCTGGAGGTCGCCATGGATGCGGTGCGTCGGCTCGCCTCACTGGCCCGGTCGGCCAGGGAAGAGCGCAACATCCGGGTGCGACAGCCACTGGGCCGGATGCAGGTGGCGGTGCCCGGATCGGTTCAGGGCTCGACCCTGCAGCAGCTGCT
>DATFQK010000468.1:0-5371 GCA_035264345.1 Gemmatimonadales bacterium
TGAGCGCCTGCTTCGAGGACTCCGCTCCCCGCTGCTGGGCCGAGTCGCGGAAGAAGATGATCGAGCGATACTGCGGTCCGGTGTCGCAGAAGGCCCGATTCACCGTGGTCGGGTCGATGTGGTGCCAGTAGATGTCGAGCAGCCCGTCATACGAGATCCGGGCCGGCTCGTAGATCACCAGCACCGACTCGGCGTAGCGCGTCTTGCCGGTCTCGACGAATTCGTAGTCCGGATTGGCCTCGGAGCCGCCGGCGTACCCCGCCGTCACCTCGACCACGCCGGGCACTCCATCGAACGCCTTCTGCATCGACCAGAAGCAGCCGCCGGCAAAGATCGCAATCTTCTGGGCACCGGTCGGGACCGGCAGAGCGGCGAATTGGGCATGTCGGGCCGGAGCGGCCCGGGGTGGCTTCAGGCCCAGAAGGCTCAAACCGAGGAATGACAAGAGGATAAGGCCGGCGAATCGGACGGTCGAACGAGTCATCAGTGCTGGACTCCGGTGGGGGACATCATCAGAACGTCTGAAGGTTCCTGTTTGATCCCAGTCGCGAGTCAGGAGACGCGAGTCACGAGGCCGCCGGGGATGACAGACGGGATGACAAAGTATGCGTTTCGACCGCCTCCAGCGCCCGCAAGAAGTCGGAGGCCGAGGGCCAGCGGGCCTCGGGCTTTCGAGCCAGCGCCTTGACGATGGCCCGGCTGAACGACTCCGGCACCTCGGGGTTGAGCTCGGCCGGATTGGTGGGGTCCGACTCCTCCTGCCGTAAATGATGCGCCACCAACGCCAGGGTTCCGCTGGACTCGAAGACCCGCCGACCGGTCAGGCACTCGAACAGTACCGCGCCGGTCGCATAAATGTCGCTCCGACCATCCACCGGCTCGCCCAGCAGCTGCTCCGGAGACATGTATGCCGGAGTGCCCACGATCATCCCATCTACCGTGAGCGCCTTGCCGTCGGTCTGGGTCCCGGCCAGTCGAGCGATCCCGAAGTCGGTCACCTTCAGAAACCCGGTCGGGTCCACCAACAGATTCTGCGGCTTGATGTCACGGTGCACGATGCCAGCCTCGTGGGCCACTTCCAGCGCGCGGCAGACCTGTTTGCCGATGGTGAGCGCCGCGGCGACATCGAGTCGCCCTGCTTCCTTGATCAGCGCCGAGACGGTCGTGCCGCGGACGTATTCCATGGTGATGTAGTAGATCCCGTCGGACTCACCCAGATCGAATGTACGAACCACGTTCCGGTGGGTGATCCGCCGGGCCAGCCGGAGCTCCTGCTTGAACCGCTCCAGCAGGGTGGGATCGAGCTGTCCGACGTCGGACCGGATGACCTTGATGGCCAGGGCTTCGCCCACCTGCCGGTCGAACGCGCGGTAGACCACGCCCATCCCGCCGGCGCCGAGCGACTCCTGGATCTCGTAGCGGCCGGCGAACAGACGTCCGGTGGCGAGAAGGCCCTGACCATCCCGCTTGCCGTCACTCACCACCTCGGTTGCGGCGGCGCCGGTACGGAGATACTGGACCAGGCGATCCTTCTCCCTGAGCTCCTCCACCATCGTTCCGAAGGCATGGGCCAGGTCGCCGATTTCGTCCCTGGTGCCGACATCGATCACGCCGGTGTACTCGCCTCGAGTGACCTTGCGGGTTGCGGCGACCAGGCGCTGAACCGGGCGGACGATGTGCCGCGCGGCGAGCAAGGAGAACCCCACCGCAAGGAGCAGCCCGATGAGGAAGGCCCAGCGGATCGTTCGGCGGAGCTGCTGGTAGGCGGCGAGGTCGGCGTCGCGGGAGTGGAGTCCCAGGTATCCGCCGACCTGAACGCTGTCAGCGGTGGTGAGCGAGCCGACCGTGCCCTCGTAGTCGGTGTTGTCGAGGGTGAGATGGATGCGCGAGTCCGAGCTGCCGACGGTGCCGATGCCGAGGCCGCGAAGGGCGTCGCTGAGTGCGCGGCCGCCGGATTGGTTCGCCATGACGGTGGAGGCCGCGACGTGGGGGGTCCCCGCCGTGTCGAGCGAGAAGAACACGATCTCCGAGTTGGTATTCCGCCGGAGCCGGGCGGCAAAGGTACTGTCGATCCTGAGCGCGGCGGCGACCACCGCCAGCGGGGTGGCCGAGCCCGGGCTCGAGACCGGCATCGCCACCGCTTGGTACAGCTGGTCACCCGTCTCAGTCGGCTCGACCCACAGTCCTGATGTGGTCTTTCCCTCCAGGGCCCGGCCGATCAAAGCGCCGCCGGAGAAGTCCTGGTCGAACAGGTCCCGCTCCGAGGTCCAGGCCCGAAGCACGCCGCTGGGATCGGTGATCAGCACCCAGTCGGCGCCGGTCTGACTTCGCAGCTCGTCGGCCTGGTCGAGGAGGTCGGCCCGGTTGCCGCTTCGCACCGACTCGCCGATGCGGGAGACGTAGACCGGCACCTGCACCAGCGCGGAGGTGAGCTGGCTAAGGGTCTGGCTCCGGCCCCCCAGCGCGTCGTGGATCGCGGCCTGGGTCGCGCGCAGAGCCTGAAGCGCGGCGGACTCGGCGGCCCGGTCGGCCTGGCGCTTGGTGATGAGCAGTGCGATACCCAGCACTGCGGTGACCACCAGGGCAGTGCCGAGGAAGATCCGGGTGCCCAGCGGGAGTCTCACCTCAGTACCGCCGTCCCTGTTGGGGATAGGGCCGGCCGAACTTGTTGAGGTGCGGCTTGAACTGATAGCCGCGGGCATCGAGCTGCAGCTCGAGCTTGGGCAGGCCCGCCGTCGGCACCTCGACCGGGCGAGAGACGGCGGGCGACCGCTCGTGCCAGGCGTGGAGGGTGTACCGTCCGGGCGGCACCGCAGAGATGGTGAAAGATCCGTCGCTCGCGGGCTGGCCGTACCAGGGATTGTCCCGCACCACCACCAGCGCACTCATCTGCGAGTGCACGTTGCAGTAGACCCGCACGATGCCGGCCCGCTCGAAGGTGACCGCCGGCGTTTCGCCCCGGCCATAGAGGCCAAGGTCGAAGGGATTCTCCTCGGAGAGGGAGAAGACGTTGTGATTGAAGGGATCGTGGTTGGGAAAGCTGACGCTGGAGCCCACCGGCACCACAATGACATGGGGGGAGAACTGCTTCTCCGCGGTGGTGATCTCGGCGCGGGCCGGGGGCGCTGGAACCGGCTTGTCCGCCGTCAGCCAGATGACCGCCTGCCCCACGTCCTCGGCCTGTTTGTCGGATTTGTCGAGGAGGGTGAGATGGCCTGCTAAAGTCGCTAGTCCCCAGTCGGTAGTCGCCAGAGTTCCTGAAGCGATCCTTGAGACTGCTACCGGGAGACTGGGGGCTGGAGACTGATGACTGCCTGACGTCTGAGGACTGGGGACTGGCAACTGAGAGAGCCCCAGAACCCCCACCACTCCCAGCGCGGAGCGGTGTGGCCAAACGCGCCTTATCTTGGCTCGCATGCCGGAACGGTACCGTCCGCCCCAGAGGGCGTCAACGAGGAACGAGTCGAGTCGCGAGTCACGAGAGATGAGCCACGAGTCACGAGTCGCGAGACATGAGACACGGGTCGCGAGAGGCGTGCTGGTGGCGATGCTCCTGCTGCCGCTGAGCAGCCGGCTCCTCCCCGCGCAGGAGCCGAAGCTCGAAGCCAGCGTGCACGGGCTGATCCTGATGAACGGGTTCTACACCAGCGACGACATGAACAACAGCGACGTGCCGCAGTTCGCGCTGCCGGCGGGAGAGCCGGCCCGGACCACGACCAGCGCGACGGTGCGGCAGTCGCGAGTAACGGTGACCGGCGTAGCCCAGGATTTTGCCGACGGCACGCTGACAGGCGAGCTGGACGTGGATTTTTTCGGCGGGCAGCAGCCCTCGACCGGCGGGCGCACGTTTCCCCTGCTTCGAATCCGCCGGGCATTCGCCGAGCTGGCCTGGGCTCGGTTCGCGGTTTTGGTGGGACAGGAGTCGCCCCCCATCGCGGAGGTGAGCCCGTCATCTATCGCGAGCATCGGCTTTCCGCTCTTCGCCGGGGCCGGCAACCTCTGGCTCTGGATCCCGCAGGTCAGGGTCAGCGCCGATCTCGGGCCCATGGGCGGCGTTCGCCTCGGCGTGGAGGGTGCGGCACTGGCGCCGACCTCAGGCGAGCCGCAGCAGACTTTCCTCACCCAACCCGATGCCGCGGAGCGGAGCGGCAGGCCCTATCTCCAGGGGAGACTGCGCGCCCGCTGGGGCGAGGGGGACCGGCTCGGGGAGATCAGCTTCGGCGGGCACTATGGCTGGCTGGAGGACAGCACCGGCGGCCGGATCGATTCGAAGGCGCTGGCGCTGAGCGTGTGGACTCCGATCGCCGGCGGCCTGGAGCTCCGGGGCGAAGCCTTCGTCGGGCAGGCGCTGGCCGGACTGGGCGGTGGCGGCATCGGACAGAACATGGTGCGGAACGGCGTGCCGGTCGAAGCCAAAGGCGGATGGGTCCAGCTGAACTATCGAGCTGGGAGCTGGGAGCTGGGGGCTGGGGGTGGGATCGACGATCCCGAGGATGAAGACCTGGTTGCGGCCTCCCGGCTGCGAAACCTGGCGTACGGCGGACACCTGATCTGGCGGCCCTTGCCGGCGGTGGTCGGGCTGGAGGCGCGGGAGATTCGCACCGACTATGCGCCGCCGGTGGATACCGAGTCGGGTGTTCAGGTCAACCTGGGTATCGGAATAGAATTTTAAGCCCGGCCCTGCCGTTCCAACACGCAGAAACCGTGCTCCAGCACTGCGCGTATTGTCGCGATGCTTTGTCTGCTCCTGCTCGCCGCCATCCTCCCGTTTCAGAATGACAGCGCACAAGGGCTCGAGCTGGTCCGGCTCGACGCTGACGTGTACGCAGCCATTCGGCGGGATCCGCTGAGCCTCGCGGTCAACTCCAATTCGCTGATCGTGGTGCGCGACAGCGACGTCCTAGTGGTGGACGCGCAGTTCACCCGCACTGCGACCGAGGAGACCATCGCGGCGATTCGGAGGATTACGCGCAACCCGGTGGCTTACGTGATCAACACCCACTGGCACGACGATCACGTGGCCGGCGACCAGGTCTATCGCGACAGCTTTCCCGGCGTGCGCTTCGTGATGCAGGAGAACACCGCGGCGGATCTGGTGACGCTGGGCGCCCCAAATCGGAAGCAGCAGGTCCAGGGTGCCCCGCCGGTCGCCGACAGGTTGGAGCGGCTCTTGTCCAAAGGACTCGGGCTGGACAGCACTCCGGCGACGCCGATGGAGCGCTCGGCGCTGGAGAGCGCGATTCGGATCGTCCGGCAGTATGTGAAGGAAGCACCCGGCTTCAGCCCCGTAGCAGCGACCGACACAGTGCACCAGCGGATGACGCTGGGGTTGGGACGAGACCGCATCGAGTTGATCTGGTTCGGCGAAGGG
>DATFQK010000469.1:0-3900 GCA_035264345.1 Gemmatimonadales bacterium
GGCCTCGACCTGGGCGAATCGGCCGCCATCGCTGAAGCTGTCCGGCGTCACGTTGAGGATCCCCACCAGTACAGGCCGCTCCAGCGACACCACGCCCCGGGCAGTCTGCCAGCGGGTGACCGGTTCCCCCGGCAATACCAGTGATATCCCCTGGGCCAGCTCTCTCAGTGGTGGGGGAACGCTCCAGGGGCGAGCGAGTACACTGAGCCGGGAACGGCTGCCGGCCACGATAGCCCAGGAATCACCGGTCACCACCTCGAGCCCGAGTCCACCTGCAAAAGGGACCAGGGCCTCGATGGCTCCCTGGTCCAATGCTGTGAGATGAAAGGCGGCGGTTTCGATTCCTACCGAGGCACTCTCCGCCAGCTCCGCTTCCCAGCCGTGCGAGCGGAGTGCTTCACGCACCGTCCGGGAGGAGTGGAGCGCCAGCGGGGTAACATTCACGCGCCGGCGGGTTCGGCCGGGGGCGCTCCTAGGATAGGGGCGCGGGCCGGGGTCGCGCCGGATTTCGTGCTCGGGTTGGCCGGAGCTGCAGCGGGCTCCGCCGGCGGCAGGCTGCGGGGTGGCAACGGCTGGTTCTTCACCAACCGGTCGAGATCTTCACGATCGATGGTCTCCCGGTCGAGCAGCGCCTGGGCGATGCGGTCGAGCAGCTCGCGGTTTTCGCTCAGGATCGTGGTCGCCCGTGCGTAAGCCTCATCGATGAGCCGCTTGACCTCGTCGTCCACCATCTGCGCGGTGCGCTCCGAGATCTCCCTCCGTTGAGCGAACTCCCGACCCAGGAAGATCTCCTGCTCCTTGTCGCCCACTGCGAGAGGTCCGATCAGCTCGCTCATGCCGAACTGTGTCACCATCCGACGGGCCAGTCCGGTGGCCCGCTCGATATCATTCCCTGCTCCGGTCGTGATCTTGTCTGCCCCGAACACCAGCTCCTCCGCCAGCCGACCGCCGAAGAACATGGCGAGGCTGCCGATCAGCCAATCCTTGCTGTAGTTGTGCCGATCCACTTCGGGCAAAGAGGCGGTGAGGCCGAGCGCCCGACCCCGGGGGACGATGGTGACCTTATGGATCGGATCGCTGCCGGGGATCTTGATGGCGACGATGGCGTGCCCCGCCTCATGGTACGCCGTAAGAGTCCGCTCGTCCTCGGTGAGCACCAGACTCCGGCGCTCCACGCCGAGCATCACTTTATCCTTGGCGTCCTCGAAGTCGGACATGTCGACCAGGGTTTTGTTTCGCCGGGCGGCGAGCACGGCCGCCTCGTTCACCAGATTGGCCAGATCGGCGCCGGCCATGCCCGGGGTGCCCTTGGCGATGACCTCGAGCCGCACGTCACTCGCGAGCGGAATCTTCCGGGTGTGGACCCGGAGGATGCCCTCACGACCCCGAACGTCCGGTGCGTCAACCACGATCTGGCGATCGAAACGCCCCGGCCGGAGCAGCGCCGGATCGAGCACGTCGGGTCGGTTGGTAGCGGCCACCAGGATCACCCCATCGTTGGACTCGAATCCATCCATCTCGACCAGGAGCTGATTGAGAGTCTGCTCCCGCTCGTCGTGTCCCCCGCCAAGCCCGGCACCCCGGTGCCGCCCAACCGCATCAATCTCGTCGATGAAGATGATGCAGGGCGCGTGGGACTTACCCTGCTCGAAGAGATCGCGCACCCGACTGGCGCCCACCCCGACGAACATCTCGACGAAGTCCGAGCCGGACATCGAGAAGAAGGGCCGGCCGGCCTCGCCGGCGACCGCCTTGGCCAGCAGCGTTTTGCCGGTTCCCGGCGGCCCCACCAGCAGCGCCCCTTTGGGGAGCCGCCCGCCCAGCCGGGTGAACTTTTGCGGATCCTTGAGGAACTCGATGATTTCCTGGAGCTCGACCTTGGCTTCATCAGCGCCTGCTACGTCGGCAAAGGTCACCTTGGGCGTGTCGCCGGCGAGGAGCTTGGCTTTGGACTTTCCAAAGGCAAACGCCCGGCTGCCGCCGGCCTGAAGTTGCCGCAACAGGAAGAACCACAGTCCGAGGATCACAATCCAGGGGAGGGCGGCAATGATGATGGCCGTGATGCCGCCCTTGGGCTCCTTGGCCAGGATCGGGACGTTCGCCTCCTCCAGCCGCTTGATGAAGGCTTCGCTGTTCGCCACTGGGAGCAGGACCTGGAAGCTCTTGGCGCTCCGCCCATCCTGGGTAACGGGACTCTTGAAGTCTCCTTCCAGCCGCTTGCCGTCGAACACCTCAACCCGGGCCACGTTGCCCTGATCCAGCTGCTTGCTGAACTCGGTATAAGAGAATTCCTGGGTCGGGTTGCGCTGCCGGCTCATCATCTGGAACAGGGCGAGCGCCAGAAGGCCCACCAGCAGCCAGAGAGCCAGGTTTTTGCTCAGGTTCCCCCAGTTGGTGCGAGGGGGCCGGTTGGGGAGTCGGTCTGCCATGCTCTATTCCAAGTCCGCAATGAACGGGAGATGACGGAAATTCTCGGCGTGATCGAGGCCATATCCCACCAGAAACGCCGGTGGGGCCCGGAAGCCTACGAAACGAAGCTCCGGACGGACCTCGTACGCCAGCTGTTTGTCCAGCAGCGCGCAGATAGCCAGGCTCTGGGGCCGCCGTGTGCCCAGCAGCCCCATCAGCCGCTGGAGGGTCTTACCTGTATCAATAATATCCTCAACCAGCAGGATATGTTTGCCTTCCAGCCGGGTCTCCGGATCGTACAGGAGCCTGACCGTGCCGCTGGACACCTTCCGGTCTCCGTACGAGCTCGCCACCAGGAAGTCCACCTGAATGGGCCGCTCGATCTTGCGGACCAGATCACTGAGAAAGATGAAGCTGCCCTTGAGCAGGCCCAGCACCAGCAGCTCACCGTCGGGATAAGCCTCGGTGATCTCCTGAGCCAGCGCCTGAACCCGTGCTGCGATGGTGCGCTCGTCGAACACAATTGACTTCACCGGCTTCCCGCCGGTGCGGCGCAGCACCTCAGGCGTACTGAGCGTCAACGCGGAGCGCCTCCACACCAGCCGGGGGAACCCTGGCAGCAGAACGGCACACTCCGGGAACCCACACGATATCGTCAGTCCCGGTAAGAACCGGCCAGGATTCGCGGCTGCTTCGCGGCACCCGGGCATCCTGAAAGCATCGGACGATCAGCCTGCGCCCAGTTCCTCCGAGCGGGCGCACCTTGTCTCCCGGAGTCCAGACTCGGACCGTCAGCGGGTCCAGGGTGAACCAGGCGCTCAGCCCCGAGCGCTCCTGCTGCTCGGGTGCGACCCCTCTATGCCACCGAAACTGCCACCGCCCCCAGGCTCCCGACCCCTCGTGGCCAGTGATCGCCCAGGGGAGCGGAGCAGGTCCCTCATTGGGGTGACGAATCAGCAGCCGGCCGAAGCTCAGCTCGGCAGTCCAGGACCCGCCCAGGGGGACTCGATTACCGCTCGAGCCACTGCGAATAAGGTTGATAACGCGCTGGGCGCGAGCGGGCCCCAGAGGGCAGCCGGCTCGCCGTGCCAGCGCGAGGATGGTCGCTTGGGTCAGGGCTGAATCATAGTTCCCGAGCGCTTGGGCAGCAACGGAAATCCCGGCCTCTTCGGCCTGAAGATCGAGGCCGGGCAACGCATCCAGCACCGCATCCCATGCCGCCCGTTCCGCCGCAGCGTGTCGGGCGACCCGCAGAAGATTCGAATCCGTTTCGGCCAGTCGGCAACGGAGCATGGGCAGCAGCTCGGTTCGAATCCAGGAGCGCTGGTGCCGAGTATCCGAATTGGCGGGATCGAGCCAGGGCTCGAGCCCAGCGGACCTCACGTGCTCCTCCAGCTCGACGCGCTTAAAAGGAAGCAATGGCCGAAGCACCCGTCCCTGGTAGGAGGCCATTCCGGCCAGACCGGCAGGACCAGAGCCGGCGAGAACCCA
>DATFQK010000470.1:0-3432 GCA_035264345.1 Gemmatimonadales bacterium
TGGCCCGGGCCGTTTCCGACAGGTTCCAGTCGTGCTGCCGCAGCTGCTGAACCAGAAACTTCTTTTCCGCTTCGAGCTTGAAGTCTTCCAGGCTGGGGCTCTCACCGTTGGGACCCGTCGTCCCGGGTAGCAGCTGATCGATGTCTTCGGCCGTGACCTTCTTGCCCGATGCCAGGATGAGTACCCGCTCGACGGCATTGCGCAGCTCGCGAATGTTGCCGGGCCAGGGCCGTGCCTGGAGCCGGCGCACCGCCTCGTCGCTGAACTTCCTGCCCGGCACTCCCGCGCTGGCGGATAACTGCTCGGCGAAGTACGCCACGAGGGCAGGAATGTCCGCCCGTCGCTCCCGGAGCGGCGGGACTCGGATGGGCACGACGTTCAGCCGATACAAGAGATCTTCTCGAAATCTTCCGTCGGTGATCTCCTGCTCCAGGTCCTTGTTCGTGGCCGCCAGCACCCGCACGTCTACCTGAATCGGCTTGGATCCGCCGATCCGGGTGACCACGCCCTCCTGCAGCACCCGAAGCAGCTTCGATTGCGCGGAGAGAGACATGTCGCCGATCTCATCCAGGAAAAGTGTTCCCCCATCGGCCTGCTCGAACTTCCCTGCCCTATCGGCAAAGGCGCCGGTGAACGAGCCCTTCATGTGGCCGAAGAGCTCGCTCTCGATGAGCTCTGAGGGAATGGCGGCGCAATTCACTTCGATGAAGGCACGCCCCTGCCGCGGAGAAGACTCGTGCAGCGCGCGGGCGACCAGTTCCTTGCCGGTACCGTTCTCACCGGTAATCAGCACCCGGGCCGAGGTGGGGCCCACTTTGGCGATCAGATCGCGAACCTCCTTGAGCGCGGGGCTATCGCCCACCATGCGGAAGCGGCTCTCGCTCTCCTCCCGGAGCCGGGTGTTCTCATCCATCAGCTTGGCCTGAGCGAGCGCATTGCGCACGGTGACCAGGAGTCGGTCGGTATCGAGCGGCTTCTCCAGGAAATCGAAGGCGCCCCGCTGGGTAGCTTCCACCGCCGTCGCGATGGTGCCGTGTCCCGAGATCATCACCACCTGCGAGTTCGGATCGAGGTTGCGCAGCCGGGTAAGTGTCTCCAGTCCGTCCAATCCGGCCATCTTCACGTCGAGGAACACCAGGTGAGGACGAAACTCCGGATACACGGTGAGCGCCTCGCCGCCGGAGGCCGTCACCTTTACCACCAGGTTCTCGTATTCCAGGACCTGCTTGAGCGCCTGCCGGATTCCCGCCTCGTCGTCCACGATCAGAATGCGGTAACTCATGACGCGGGCGCTCCGATCAGGGTGGCGCCGGTAGGCCGGAGCCGAATTTCCCGGATTCCCGCGGGAATCCGCACCGGGACTGTCTTGCGCGAGGGATCTCCCAGCGCCTTGGAGACCAGTTGGGGGACAGCATCCCGGGGCAGCGGGAAGCCGCGAATGCTGAACGAGCGGAGCGCCCACTCCGCCCTCCGCGGGCCCACCACTGTCAGGGGACCCGCGGCCTGGATCGGCTCGGTGGGCTTGAGCGCCATGCTGAGCGGTCCAACCAGCTCCTTGGGCAGCCGAGCCGTTGCGAGACGGGCCTTGACCGTAATGCTTCCATCCTGCAGCTCCACCTGTAACGAGTCCAGCTGGCTGCGGAGACTGGGGTCGAGTCCGGATCCGATCATCGAAGCCACCTCGGACGCACTCAGCACTACCGAGTCTGCCCTCCATCCGTTCAATGAATCGATCTTCGCGTGCGCCGTCACCAGCGCCCGCGAGCCCGGTCGCCCGGGCGACGCCGGCGCCTCAGTCCCGCCCAAGGAGCCGAACATCCGGCGAGCTTCGCTGGTCAAGCGATCCCGATACAGCCAGCCGATGAACAGAGCAGCCAACAGACCGAGACAGCCCGCGAACTTGAACGGCGCGGCGAGGCACCCCATCAGCTGGCCAGATCCAGGGTGAGGCGCGACTCGTAGCGGGGGCCTGCCGTCGTGAGCACGCTCTCATACAGCACCAGCTGCTCGGCGACAAACGGCATCGGCTGGAATCGGCTGGCGTGATCGTCCAGACCTCGGGAGGGGATCCGCTGGCCTTCACGCACTCGTCCCAGAGTGACGTGAGGCTTGAATGGAGCTCCCTCCGGGGGAAAGCCGATGGCTTCGAAGCCGCGCTCGATCCGGTCCTGCAGCAGCTCGAGCGACGGCGGCGCCTCAACACCGACCCAGAGAATGCGCGGGCGGCTTCGGCTGGGAAACGCCCCGAGCTCGCCCAGCGCGAGCGCCTGCGGTCCAGCTCCTGCAGCCGCGAAGCGGAGCGCTTCGGCGATCACGTCGAGACGATCGGCTCCCACCTCACCGAAGAACTTGAGGGTCAGGTGGAGTCCCTCATCGTGCACCCAGCGCACCGGCCAGTCGCCATTCCTGAGATTGGACAAGAGATCCAGGATCTGCCCCCGGGCGGGGTCCGGGATCGGCACCGCCGCAAAGAGCCGCATCAATCCGGCAGCTGGGACGCCAGGGCGAGCAGCCCGCCCCGGCGATAACCGTGGGGGTCCAGCTCGACGACTCGGAAACCCAGATCCTGGAAGGTGGTCTCGACCCGGCTCCACTGTTCCCGCACCCGCGCCATCTGGTCCGGCTGCACCTCGAGTCGAGCCTTGTCACCGTGGTGTCTCACCCGAACATCGCCGTCGACTCCGAGGGAGCGGAGAAAGGACTCACCCTGTTCCACCTGCCGCAATCGCTCCGGCGTAATGCCGAGCCCATACATCACCCGGCTCGACAGACATGGCGCGGCCGGCGCGTTCCAGGTCGGCAGACCGAGGCTGTGCGCGGCTGCCCGAACCTGCGCCTTGGTCCAGCCCAGCTCCGCCAGGGGGGAGCGTATGGACAGTTCCCGGGATGCGCGAAGTCCGGGCCGATGTTCACCGAGGTCGTCGGCATTGGTCCCATCGATAACTGTGTCGAAGCTCATCTCCTGGGCCAACTGGGCCAGCCGGGTCCACAACTGGGATTTGCAGAAGTAGCAGCGCTCGGTGGAGTTGTCGAGGTAACGGGGATCCGACAGCTCCTGAGTCTCGATCTCGCGAACCGGTATGCCAAACTGGTGGGCGATCCCCAGCGCGGTGTCGTACTGATTCTCGGGGTACGAGGGACTCCGACCGATCACCGCGAGGAAGCGCTCCCGCCCCAGGGCTTGGGTGCCCGCCACCGCGAGCAGGGCGGAGTCGACCCCGCCGGAATAACCCAACATCACGCGGCCGAGCGTCTGCAGGTGTGCATACAGGTTCTGAGGATCAGCCATGGGAGAAACGTAGCTGCGAAGGTGGAACGACGGAACGATGAACGTGGGAACGTGAGGAACGTGGGAACGTGAGGAACGTGAGGATGGCGAACCGAACGGCTGACCGACTGACCAGCTGAGCGACTGACCAGCTGAGCGACTGA
>DATFQK010000471.1:0-2751 GCA_035264345.1 Gemmatimonadales bacterium
TTTGGCCCCTAGCGTAGCGCCCGCAGCCATCCAGCGCCGTAATGGCATTGCTGCTCTGGCGCTCCATGAGTTGGCAACTGGATCGTAGACGTCGAGCTGATTGCTACCACCGGTGACGTAGAGCTTCCCGCCTATAGTTCCGCCCATACCCCACCCGTGCCAGTTGCTTGGCTCTGGTAAGGTTTCCCACAGGTCAGTGGCTGGGTCGTAGCGATAGAACGCAATGGGATCAAAAATCATGCAATCTTCCTGATCGCAACCGGTAAGGACGTAAAGCTTGTTGTTGATAACCCCGGTTACTCCCCGGAATGTGGTATTGGGCATATCCCGCTTTCGGGCCCACATATTGGTGCCAGGATTGTAGACGTACAGGGCCGAGGTGAAAGCGCGAGACGAGTTAGCCCCCCGGAAATGTAGATTTTGCCGCCGATAACCGCGGCTCCGTGGTCCAGTACAACGGTACCGGCAAGGAAGCCTTCCAGGACCAGGTGTTGGTCGCGGTATTGTACGTCTGAACCCGACTGAGGCTCCCCCAGTCAGAGTTCTTCCGCCTATCGCATACAGGGTCGAGTTGCCGGCCGCGTTGGTCACTACTGCTGTGGCGAGATCCCTACGCGCGCCACTCGGCATATCGGCACGGGTGATCCATTGGTTTGCGTTCGCCGCCAGGTCCGGAGAAGGCTGACCCAACTCCTCCGTCGCGGAAGGCTGAGTTGGCGATTCATCTTTACATGCAGTCAGCGCCATACCGAAAACGGCGCAGGTGAGAAGGCGCGTGCGAGTAGTAGCCATAACCAAAATTCTCCCCTTTAGGCATGCAGCGTTCCATGACCGAGCTCCACTTCCTTCGACTAACACTCATGAGGTGAGATCAAGCCCGAGTCAAGTGCCTGACCTGGTACCGTAAGCTCAACAGCAATAACGGATTGCCCCACTACGCTACGCTGCTTAGGTTTGACTCATGCCGCCTACGGTCACCTGTGCTCCTGACTGAGTTTCTGACGCCAGAGCGGGTATTGATTCCCCTGGCAGCGCGCGACAAGGCTGGTGCTATCGCCGAGCTCATTCACCACCTCACCGATCATTCCGGCGGAGCCTTCGCCGAGGTACTGGGATCGGTCGAGGAGCGTGAAGCCGTTCAGAGCACCGGCATCGGCTTCGGAGTGGCCATTCCGCACGCCCGCTCGACCGCGGTTCGGGAGCTCACAGTGGTGTGCGGGGTAAGCGCGGTGCCGGTCCCCTATGACTCAATCGATGGAGAGCCCGTCCGCCTTTTCTTTCTCATCGTGGGCCCCGAGTCTTCCGCCGGTCAGCACGTGAAAATCCTGAGCCGGATAGCGCGGCTCGTGCGGCGAGAGGACTTCCGCCAGCGGTTATGCGCCTCCACCACCGCCCAGGAGTTTTGCACCGTGGTGGCCGAGGCGGAAACCCGCGTCTGATGGGGGCCACGGCACTCAGGACTCATCGGGGCGGGGCGCTCACCCGAGAGCAGCTGGGCCAGGAGGTCAGGCTAGGCGGCTGGGTTCACCGCCGGCGCGATCTGGGCGGGCTCGTGTTCGTGGACCTCCGCGACCGGGCCGGGCTGGTGCAGCTCTCCTTCAATCCGGCGTGGAGTCGGCCCGAGGTGATGGAACGGGCCGCCGGCCTGGGCGCAGAGACGGTGGTGCTGGTGACCGGCACCGTGGCGCTCCGGCCCGAGCCATCGCGCGACCAGCGTCTCGCCTCGCGCGAGGTCGAGGTCCACGCCACCGCACTCGAGGTGGTGGGGCCGGCCCAGACTCCTGCGATTCCCGTGGCCCGGAAGGAGAAGGAGGAGCTTCCGGCAGAGGAGCTGCGGCTCCGGCACCGGGTGCTCGATCTGCGGCGCCCCGAGCTGCAACGCAATCTGATCTTACGTCACACGGTGATGCAGGCGACGCGGCGTTACTTCGACGAGAACGGCTTCTTGGAGATCGAAACACCGATTCTCACAAGACCGACTCCGGAGGGCGCAAGGGACTATCTGGTACCCAGCCGGGTCCATCCTGGTGAGTTCTTCGCGCTGCCCCAGTCCCCTCAGCTGTACAAGCAGCTGCTGATGGTGGCGGGACTGGACCGGTATTTCCAGATCGCCCGCTGCTTTCGGGATGAGGATCTCAGGGCTGACCGCCAGCCGGAATTCACTCAGATCGACATCGAAGCTTCGTTCGTCGACGTTGAGGATATGCTCAACTTTGGCGAGGGACTGGTGCAGAGAATCTGGAGCGAAGTTGGGCAGCCGTTCACCCACTCCCAGCGGATGCGCCACGCGGACGCGATGGAGAAATACGGCACCGACAAGCCGGATCTGCGCTACGGTCTGGAGATTTTCGATGCCACCGACGCCTTCCGTGCTGCCGACTTTTCCGTCACCCGCAACGCGATCGCCGCGGGCGGGCGGGTGCGGGGAATCCGGGTTAGCGGTGGTGCGTCACTCAGCCGTAAGCAGCTCGACGAGTTCGAAGCCGCGGCCAAGGCGCTCGGGGCGGCCGGGCTATTGCGGCTCAAGGCCGCCGGCGGCGCCCTCGAGGGGCCGGCCGCCAAGTTTCTCCCCACCGATGCAGCCGCTCGTCTGGGGCTTCATGATGGAGACTTGGTGCTCCTGGTGGCTGGGCCGGATCACGTCTCCAGCCCGGCGCTCGACCGGGTGAGGAGCGAGGTAGCCAGCAGGCTCAACCTGATCGACGAGGGCCAGAACCGATTCGTCTGGATCATCGACTTTCCGCTGTTCGA
>DATFQK010000472.1:0-3197 GCA_035264345.1 Gemmatimonadales bacterium
GCACGATGCGCCGACCATGGAGCGGGCCGGCTCGACGCTGTTGCGGTTCGGCGCCGGAGCAGCCCTCCTCAAGGGAGGCCATCTCAGCGGCCCGGTGCTGACCGACATCCTGGTTACGCCGTCCGGGATTCGCCGCTTCACCCGTACCCGGATCGACACTGCGTCCGTCCACGGCACCGGGTGCACCCTGTCAGCTGCAATCACTGCCGGACTCGCACTGGGGCGACCACTGGAGCGGGCGGTAGAGGATGGGCTGGACTTTGTGCATCGCGCAATCGCGGCGGCGCCCGGACTGGGCAGCGGACACGGCCCGCTCAATCACACCGTGGCCGCCCCTAAAGCTTCGCAATGATTGCCTCGACCAGTCCTGCCAGCTGGCCTCCGACTCGACGAGCCGCCTCCATTACTTCGATGTGATCGAGCTTTTGGGGCAGGATCCCAGCGGCCGCATTACTGACCACGGAGATTCCCAGGCAGCGAAGCCCCCGAGCCCGGGCGGTGATGACTTCGAGCACCGTAGACATCCCCACGGCATCGGCGCCGAGTTGCTCCAGCATCCGGATCTCTGCCGGTGTCTCGTAACTGGGGCCCAGTAGCTGAACGTAGACCCCGTCCTGGAGGGCCAGGTGTTGGTCCCGAGCCGCCTCGTGCGCCAGGGCGCGAAGCGACCGATCGTAGGGATCGGACATGTCGGGGAAGCGCTCCTCCCCCGGCAGGGCCGGTCCGATCAGCGGGTTCCGGAAGGTCAGGTTGATATGGTCGTTGATCAGCATCAGGGCGCCCGACGTCAAGCTTCGGCGGATCCCCCCTGCGGCATTAGTGAGGATGACGGTCTCGATGCCGAGGGTGGCAAAGACCCGGATAGGAAGAGCGGCGACGCTCGCCTGGTGACCCTCATATAGATGGAAGCGTCCGCTCTGGGCCAGGACCTCCTTCCCGGCCAGCTGGCCGATCACCAGTTCACCGCCGTGTCCAATCACGGTGGTCTCGGGAAAGCCGGGTATCTCCCGGTAGGGAATTCTGATCGCTTCCCCGCTCCGGTCGGCCAGACCCCCCAGCCCAGAGCCGAGCACAACCGCTACCTTGGGCCGCCGCGAGCCAACTTTTGCTCGTATCGCTGCTGAAGCTGCCTCGATGTCCTGGATCAAATCACTCCGCCTTATCGGTATTCATTTGGGGCGACTGGCGTGGAGCTCCGAAGGGCCCGTCAGCACGAGGGGAGGAGACCGGCTGCCGTTAGGAGCCCTGGCTTTACTCGGAGCCCGGGCTCCGACCGTCGAGTGCTGACGCGCCCCGAAGGAGCTCCACGCCAGTCGCCATCAATTTCGATCTTTGCGGCGGGTATACCCGTTCAGCTGCAACCGTTTCGACCTGCTGTCCACCGGAGCTGGAGCCTAGTCCGGAGGGGCGCGTCAGCACGAGGGGAGGAGACCGGGACCGCCCTCAACGAATGTCGGGGCGATAAGAAGCGTCCCGGGCTCCGAGCGTCGAGTGCTGCAGCGCCCCGGAGGAGCAGGCTCCAGCTCCGGAACTCAAAGCAGAATCCCCGCAATCGTCGCCGATAAGAAATTCCCCAGCGTCCCCACCAGCATGGCCCGGATGCCGAACCGAGGCCAGGTCGCAGTCGCATCGATGTCGCTCAGAAGCTCCACCGCAGCGCGAACATGAAGGCGCTCCGAAAACGGGTGTCCCCGAAGATGTGGGAGTAGCGGAAGTCGAGCGCCGGACCCCAGCCGGAACGACGAAGGGAGATGGCCAGACCGATACTGGCACCCATCCTGACTCCGGTAGTGTCCATCGAGCTGACTCGATATACGCCGGCACCGGCGACCGGATACACCGGATTACTCTCCGGCTTCCGATAAGCCACCCTGACTTCTGGGCCCACGATACTAATCGCGTTTTCCAGGGGTGGAGGACATCCTTCATCTGGGCAGAAGTCGTTGCCCTGCGCACTGGGCCCGTAACGTTGAAGGATGACGCCAGGCTCCACGTAAAACGCTCGTGCCGGCGACAGGATGCGAGCCATCTGAAGATTCCAGCCCAACGAGCCGGTATGCACAGTGCGGATCACCGCTCCCGCACCGCCACCGACCACCCATTTTGGGTGAGGAAGATCCTGCGCCTCGATGTTTGAGGACCCCAGAACGCAGAGGACGAGCACATATTCCCACCTAATCACCGCCCGCTGCCCGGCTGCCCCGCAGCCTCACAGCAGAATCCCCGCAATCGTCGCCGATAAGAAATTCGCCAGCGTCCCCGCGAGCATTGCCCGGATCCCCAATCGGGCGAGGTCACGCTTGCGCTCCGGTACCAGGGCGCCGATGCCGCCCAGCTGGATGCCCACCGAGCTGAAGTTGGCGAAACCCGCCAGCGCAAACGAGGCGATGGTGAATGACCTCGGGTCGAGCTGCCCCTTCAAGGGGCCCAGTTGGGAGTAGGCGATGAATTCGTTGAGGACCATCCGGGTGCCGAGCAGGCTTCCGATGGTCCCGCTGTCGTGCCAGGGAACGCCCATGATCCAGGCGATCGGCCGGAAAATCCAACCCAAGACGGTCTGCAGGTCACGAGGGAACCAGCTGATGTAGCCGTGAATGGCCGCAAAGCCTCCGTTGAGCAGGGCGACCAGGGCCACGAACGACACCAGCATCGCGATCACGTTCAGCATCAGGCTCAATCCCTCGCTGGTGCCCCTGGCGGCTGCGTCGAGCAGGTTCACGTCCTGCTTGGGCATGTCGAGCTTGATCTTGCCGTAGGTCTCCGGCACCTCGGTCTCGGGCTCGAACAGCTTGGCCATCATGATGGTGCCAGGAGCGGTCATGATCACCGCGGTCAGCAGATGCCGGGCCTCGATTCCAAAAGCGATGTACGCCACCATGATCGAGCCCGAGATGTGAGCCATCCCCGAGGTCATCACCGTCATCAGCTCGGAGCGGGTCATTCGGGCAAGGAACGGCCGGATAGTGAGGGGCGCCTCGGTCTGACCCATGAAGATCGACGCCGCCACGTTGAGGCTCTCGGCTCCGCTGGCACCCATCACCCGGCTCATTAGAATGGCGAAGGCGCGCACGATAAGCTGCATGATGCCGAGATAGTACATAATGGCAAACAGCGCGCTCACGAAGATGATCGCGGGCAGGAGCTGAAACGCGAAGATCACGCCCAGGCTGGAGTTCGGCTTACCCAGCTCGCCGAAG
>DATFQK010000473.1:0-3106 GCA_035264345.1 Gemmatimonadales bacterium
CGTCCCCTCACCATGTAGCATCTGAGCATGTGCCCCCAGCGCGCGAGCAGCACACCGCTCTCGACCGGATCCGCGGCGGACTTCATTCCTCCTCACTCCACGCTGCCCAAGCTGCGAGCCGCCGCTGCGGGCTGCCGAGGCTGTGACCTGTGGGTCAACGCCACCCAGACAGTTTTTGGTGAGGGGCCGCGCACGGCGGATGTGATGCTCGTGGGTGAGCAGCCGGGCGATCAGGAAGACCGCCAGGGCCATCCTTTCGTCGGTCCGTCGGGTCAGCTCCTCGATGCGGCGCTGGAGGAGGCCGGGATCGACCGGACCCGGGTGTACGTCACCAATTCCGTGAAGCATTTCAAATTTGTGGTAATCGAGCGGGGACGCCGGCTACACAAGAAGCCCAGCGCGGCCGAGGTGCGCGCCTGTAATCCGTGGCTTCAGGAGGAGATCCGTCTGCTCAAGCCTCGAGTGGTAGTGGCGCTGGGGGCCACTGCTGCGCAAGCACTGCTGGGAAAGCAGTTCCGGGTGACGCAGGATCGCGGTCGGCCAATTCCCACCGAATTTGCCGAGGCGGTGGTCGCCACCGTACACCCGTCGGCGGTGCTCCGGGCGCCGCCCGAAGCTCGGGAGGAGGCAAGACAGGAATTCTTTGCCGACCTCAAGAAAGTGGCAGGCTATCTCAAGCGCATGAAGTGACGCCTTACCTCAACGCCTTCCGAACTGCACCATTGTCAGAGTCCGAGAATAGACGCCCATGACCGGAGGCACCGTGATCGGCAGGCTGCTGGCGCGAAAAGGGATCCTGTCCAAGCGAGAGCAGGAGCTCCGGGTGCGGGAACAGGAGCTGCTGCAGCGGTTGGCGAGTGCGCTGGAGCGGTTCGGCTCCGACGTGGCGGCCGACGATTTGCGCCGGTTTCACGAGGCACGGGAGCAGCTGACCGGTCTTTTCCTGCTGGTCGTCGCCGGCGAGTTCAACTCCGGAAAGTCCAGCTTCATCAACGCGCTCCTGGGTGAACGGGTCTTGCCCGAAGGCGTCACCCCGACCACGGACCGGATCAACGTTCTCCGGCACGGTCCGGAGATCACCGACCAGCTGCGTGAGGCCTACCTGTTGGAGCGTACCCATCCGGCTGAGGTGCTTCGCGAGATCAGCATCGTGGATACCCCCGGCACCAACGCCATCATTCGCCGACACGAGGAACTGACCCGGGACTTTGTTCCCCGCTCCGATCTGGTCCTGTTCGTCACCTCCGCCGACCGGCCCTTTACCGAGAGTGAGCGGACCTTCCTCGAGCAGATCCGGGAGTGGGGCAAGAAAATCGTCTTCATCGTCAATAAGATCGACATCTTGCCGCGGAGCGAAGAACGCGAGGAGGTCATTCGATACGTCGGGGAAAATGCCAGAGCCCTGCTGGGAGAAAACCCGGAGATCTTCGCGCTGAGTGCACGGCAGGCACTCGAGGCCCGCGCCGGTGGACCCGAGTCGACAGCGGCGGAGCTATGGGAGAGCAGCGGCTTCGAACGGGTCGAGGACTATCTGCTCAACACGCTGGATCAGCAGGAAAGGGTTCGGCTGAAGTTGTTGAATCCGCTGAACGTCGGGTTGCGGCTGGCCTCCAAGTACAAGGATGCTACCTTCGAGCGACTCAAACTGCTCGCCCAGGACGTCGAGGCACTCCAGAACATCGACCAACAGCTCGCACTGTTTCATCAGGAGATGCTGCGGGACTTCGAACCCCGACTCAGCCGGCTCGACCTCTTGCTGGGAGAGATGGAGAACCGGGGAACGCGCTTCTTCGAGGAGACGATTCGAATCGGCCGGATCAAGAGCTTGATGGATAGCGAGGGTATCAAGCGATCATTCGAACGCGAGGTCATCGGGGACACACCGCGGACCATCGAGGAAGAGGTCGGCCGGGTCATCGATTGGATCGTGGAACGGAATCACCGGCTATGGCAGGAGATCAGCGGGTACATCGAGCGGCGGAAGCTCAGCCGGCATCACGAGGGCATGATCGGTGACGTCGGTCCGAGCTTCGGCTACAACCGCCAGGCGCTGCTCGACTCGATCGGGCGGGTCTCCCGCGACGCACTGGGGAGCTACAACCGCGAAGCCGAGTCGCGGACGATTGCCAATGAGATTCAGGGCGCCTTTGCCACCACAGCGCTGGCCGAGGCAGGGGCTCTTGGGTTGGGGACCATTGTCGTAACCGTGGTGACCGGCGCAGCGGCCGATGTGACCGGCATTCTTCTGGCAACGGCATTGGCTGTCGGCGGGTTCTACGTGCTTCCCCGCAAGCGCCGCCAGTCTCAGCGTGACTTCCAGCGGCGCATCTCCGAACTCAGATCGGGCCTCAAAGATGCTCTCACCCGTCAGGTCCATCTGGAGCTGGAACAGTCCAGCGGGCGAATCAATGAGGCCATAGCGCCGTACCGCCGGTTTGTTCAAAGCCAACAGCAGCGCCTCAACGAGGCCCGTGCCGAGCTGGTTGCTACCGAAGATGCCCTGCTTCGCCTGCGGGAGGAGGTCGAAAAGCGCTGAGGGCCCGATCCATCTTGACGGCCTCGGTTCCCGGTGATAGCCTAGCCACATTCCCGCCGAACGAATTTAAGACGTTACGTCCGGTCCTTCCCCGCTTTGAGTGACGGGATCGACCATTGCAGTCCCCTTCCGCCGGAGGTGGCCCATGGACGTGCTCGTCGCACTTGCCATTAGCATCGGAATTCTGATCGCCGGATGGACCTACGTGGCCTTGGGGGTGGCTGCCTTGCCCGTCTGGGCTGGTATTGTGGCGTGGGGGTGCTTTTTCGCCGCCGGTGGTAAGACCACAGGCCTGAGTAAGACGATCGCCGCCAACCTCTCTGGAGTGTTCTGGGCCTTTCTGGCGCTGACCGCGTGGAAGAGCTTCGGCGGTGGCGTGCCGGTACTGTCAGTCCTGGTGGGAGTGGCGGCGATGTTCATGGTTCTTCAAGCCAAGATCCCGGCTTTATCATTCATCCCGGGCTCGTTCCTGGGGGCTGCCACTGCAGTCAGTGTGGTGGTCGGAGCCAACGGGAGCTGGGTCAAGACCATAATCGCCCTTGTAGTCGGAGCGATCCTGGGCTATGTGTC
>DATFQK010000474.1:0-2430 GCA_035264345.1 Gemmatimonadales bacterium
AGGCGCTCGAACCAGAAGGCGCTGATCTGAGTCAACACCGCGCCCTTGTAGGGCACCGGCTCCCGCATCACCACGTCGAACGCGCTTACCCGATCGCTCGCGACGATGAGGAGATGCTCGTCGTCGACCTCATAGACCTCGCGCACCTTTCCCCGGCGCAGCAAGGGAAGCGGCAAACGGCTCTGCACCAGCGTGGCCTGCGGCCTCATACCACCACCTCCGCTGCTTCGGCCTCTGCCGCCAGCGGCCGGGCACGAGCCAGCAGCGGCTGCAGGTACTCGTCAATGAACTCCGGTACCTGCTGCGCCGCCCTGCCGGTGTAGTTCACCGGGTCCAGCTCGGCCTGGAGTGTAGCAGTAGAGACGCCCCGAAAGGCGGGATCCGCCGCGAGCCGTGCCAGCAGATCGTTGGCGTCGCCCCGGCTGACCGCCTCTGCCACGGCCAGGCTGTGCCGCCGGATTACCTCGTGCAGCGCCTGGCGGTCGCCACCCGCGCCAACACCCAGCATCAGCCAGCGCTCTGTGGCCATGAACGGCATCTGGTCCGCCACGTGCTGCCGGATTACGTCTTCCCGCACCTCCAGGCCCGCGGCGATGTTCGTGGCCAGAACCAGAATCGCATCGGTGGCCAGAAATCCTTCGGGAAGCGTGAGCCGCCGGTTCGCGCTGTCGTCCAGAGTGCGCTCCAGCCACTGGGTCGCTGCCGTCTGGGAGGTGTTGGCTGGTAATGCCATGATGTACCGGGCCAGGCCACTGATCCGCTCCGCCCGCATCGGGTTGCGCTTGTAAGCCATGGCGCTGGAGCCGATCTGCTCAGACTCGAAAGGCTCGAGCAGCTCTCCCTCGTGCTGCAGCAGCCGGAGATCACCGGCCATCTTCGAGGCCGACTGGGCTATGCCGCCAAGGGCCTCCAGGACCACGCTGTCGGCCTTGCGGGTATAGGTCTGACCAGTCACCGCAAACGTCTGCTGAACTCCCAACTTTATCGCGACCCGGCGGTCGAGCTCGCGGACCTTCTCGTGATCCCCGCCGAACAGCTGAAGGAAAGAGGCCTGTGTTCCAGTGGTGCCCTTGCAACCCCGCAGCCGAAGTCCCTCGATGCGGTGACACATCTCCTCCACATCGAGGGAGAAGTCCTGCATCCACAGCGTGGCCCGCTTTCCGACCGTGGTAAGCTGGGCCGGCTGGAAGTGAGTGTACGCCAGGCAGGGCAGCCCGGCGTAGCGGGCGGCGAACCGCTCCAACGCGCGCAACACGGCAATCAGACGGCCCAGCAGCAGACGCAGGCCGTCGCGCATGACGATCAGGTCGGCATTGTCGGTAACAAACGCGCTGGTGGCTCCCAGATGCAGGAATGGCCGGGCCGCTGGGGCCTGGTCGGCAAAGGCGTGAATGTGAGCCATGACATCATGCCGGAATCGGCGCTCGTAGCGCGCGGCCGCGGCCAGATCGGCATCGTCGAGGTGGGCTCGCATCTGCGAGAGGGCCGAATCGGGGATATCCAGGCCCAGCTCCTGCTCGGCCTCGGCCAGGGCCAGCCAGAGCCTGCGCCAGAGGGAAATCCTGCGCGCCTCGCCCCACAGCGTCTGCATGGCCGGTGACGCGTAGCGCGTGCTCAGCGGAGAACGCCAGCGCTCGTCTGTCATCGGAAGATCAGATCGGTAAAGGTGACCTGCCCCTCACGCTCGACGTAGATCCGAATCACCTGGCCCGGCCGCACGTTCATCAGGTCGGATACATCCGCGGCATTGCGAACCGGCGAGCGATTGATGGCCAGGATCACGTCTCCTGCCTGCAGCCCGGTCGCGCGACTCACCTGGGGCGAGATCCGGAAAATCAGGGCGCCACGCTCGCTCCGGATGCCGCGCTCCGCCTGAACGGCCGGGGTGACGTTGATCAGCTGCAGGTCCTGGAGCACCGTGATCTTTTCCGCCGTGACCGTCGGAAGGTCGCCGGTAACGATCCGGCGGCGGGCGGTGCTGCTCCCGCTCCGCTGGACCACCGTAACGGTGTCGCCCACATGAAGGTCGAGCTTGACCGCTTCCCAGTCGAGGTAGTTCCGCAGCCGCCGCCCGTTGGCCTCGACCAGAACATCCCCGGGTTGAAGGCCGGCACGCGCCGCCGGCCCACCCGGCGCTACACTGGCGAGGGCCACGCCTCCCTGACTCTTCCATTCGCGCATGGCACTCGCTCCCTCCACCTCGAGCCCGACCCAGGCGCGGCGCACGGTGCCATTCTTGATGATCTCATCGGCCACCCGGACCGCCCGTTCGATCGGTATGGCGAAGCCCAGGCCGACCGAGCCGCCGCTATTACTGAAGATGGAGGAGTTGACTCCCACGACCTCCCCCAGTGCGTTGGTCAGGGGTCCGCCCGAATTACCCGGGTTGATCGCGGCGTCGGTCTGAATCATGTCCAGATACAGTCCGGT
>DATFQK010000475.1:0-2133 GCA_035264345.1 Gemmatimonadales bacterium
CGATGGTGGCGATGGAAGCGCACAGCGACGATGCCTCGGACCTGTACAACGTCATCACCCATGAGATCGGGCACATGTGGTACCCGATGACCGTGGGCTCCGATGAGCGGCGCTACGCCTGGATGGATGAGGGGTTCAATACTTTCATCAACACCTTCTCCGAGGAGTCATACTGGAAGCGGAACGATGCGGCGGCACGGCAGCGGGAACGGCAGCTCATCATCGGAATAGATCAGATGCCCACCGCCCAGCCGGTTCTCACGCCGGCCAATCGCTACCGCACCAGTGACAATCTCCTGAGCCTGGGGTACGTCAAGCCGAGCATCGAGCTGCTGACGCTTCGCAACAAGGTGCTTGGCTCTCAGGTATTCGACAGCGCATTCCGGGAATACACCCGCCGCTGGGCCTTCAAGCACCCTCAGCCGGGCGATTTCTTCCGAACCATCGAAGAGGTGTCTGGCCGGGACCTGTCGTGGTTCTGGCGCGGGTTCTTCTATACCACCGCCGCCCTGGACCAGTCGGTCGAGAGTGTGAAAGCCGACTCCGCCGGCGGCGCCCAGGTGACACTGGTGAACCTGGGCGACGCCGTAATGCCGGTCGAACTGGAGCTCGGCTTCGAGGACGGGTCAACGGATGTCGTGAAGCTGCCGGTCGAGATCTGGTACGGAGGGCCCCGGTACGTGTATGAGATCAAGCCCGGCAAGACCATCGTGACCGCCCGGGTCAACCCCGACGGGACCCTGGCCGACGCAGTGACCACGAACGATATGTGGAGACGACCCGCCGCCACCGCCACCCCGTAGAACTCTCCATGCGAACGCTTCTCCTGAGCCTGTTGGCCACCGCGCAGCTCGCCGCGCAGCAACCGGCGGCGGCACCGTCACCGACCGACTCCGCTCCAGACCAGGGCAATCGCTCGCCCTTCCGCCGGCTGGAGCTGCCCGCGCCCAACCGGGTGCGCACCGGCGCCGGCGCGCCCGGCCCCGAGTACTGGCAGCAGCGGGTGGACTACGTGATCCGGGCCTCCCTCGATACGGCGGCGCAGACGGTTACCGGAGAGGAGCGCATCAGCTATGCGAACCGTTCCCCCGATACGCTACGCTATCTCTGGCTGCAGCTGGACCAGAACCTGTTCAACGGCACCAGCCGCGGATCCCTGATCTTCGATCAGAACTCCCGCTTCGGCACGGCCGGTGCCAAGGGCGGAGTCACCCTGACCAGGGTGCAGCTGGCCGCCGCAAAAAAATCCTCGGCTCTGCCGGCGCGGCCGGCCGCCGATCTCAAATACGTGGTCAACGGCACGATGATGCGGGTGGATCTTCCCCGCCCATTACCCCCCGGCGGGCGCGAAGTGCTGGAGATCGGCTGGTCTTTTCCCTTCGGTCCCAACAGCAACCGCATGGGAATGGAGCAGATCGATGGGAGCTACGTCTACGAAGTCGCCCAGTGGTACCCGCGCCTTGCAGTGTACGACGACGTGCGGGGCTGGAACACCGAGCAGTACCTCGGCCAGGGCGAGTTCTACCTGGAGTACGGGAGCTTCGACGTCAGTTTGACAGTCCCCCGCAACATGCTGGTTGCCGCTACCGGGACGCTGCAGAACCCGGCTCAGGTGCTCACCGCAACTCAGCGCAGCCGCCTCAGCCGAGCCCGCGCGAGCGACTCGACCGTGGTCATCCGGAGCAAGGATGAGGTGGCCGATCCGGCGTCCCGTCCGGCTTCCGCCACGGGGACGCTGACCTGGCGCTTTACCGCGGACAGCGTACGCGATTTTGCCTGGGCCGCGGCCCGGCACTTCGTCTGGGACGCCGCCCGGGCCAACGGCGGCCGGACGGTGGCCATGAGCTTCTACCCGCCCTCGGCAGAGCCCATTTGGAAGCAGTCCACCCAGTACATCCGATTTGCCATCGAGAACTACTCCTCCTGGTACCGCTATCCCTATCCGGCCGCCATCAACGTGAATGGCATCGAGGGTGGGATGGAGTACCCGATGATCGTGTTCTGCCACAATCGGACCGACGCGCCCGCGTTGTTCAGCGTGACCGATCACGAGATCGGCCATACCTGGTATCCCATGGTGGTCGGCAACAACGAGCGGCGATACGCCTGGATGGATGAAGGGTTCAACACCTT
>DATFQK010000476.1:0-12370 GCA_035264345.1 Gemmatimonadales bacterium
CAGGTCGCCCGGCCCGAGGATCCGGCTTTCCGCCAAACAGACCCCTACCTCCCGCTCCGCAAGCCCTTACCTCACAAGCCTCCCAGCCCTTCGCCGCTGCCGGGACAGAACTGTGCGCCACTTCTTGCGTAAACCCGGACCCGGCACACGTCAATGGGAAAGGGACCGGATCATTTCTTACCCTTCGAATGGCTCAGGTTGGACCCAGGTCAGGAAGCCCAGCCGGGCGTTTCTGACCGTGCTGGCGGCGGCAGGATTTGCCGGCGCTCTGCTGCTGACGCCCAATGTCGAGCTTGCGGTGCCTTCAATTTCCAGCGGGATCTCCACTCACCCGATGATGCTGAGGCGCAGCGCTGCGGCGGCAACCAGAGCTCCCATCGACAGCACTGGGTGGGAACGGGAGGTGGTGGCCCGCTACGATCATCTGCCGCTTGCCCAGATCCTCAGCAACTCGGCCGATCCGGCGATGGCCAACCGAGTGGCTCGTGCCATCGTGAAGGAGGCGCGAGAGCTGCAGCTCTCGCCCAGCCTCCTGACCGGGGTATTGCTGACCGAGAATGCACGGTTGGAGCCGGAGACGGTGAGCAATCGTGGCGCGGTTGGGCTGATGCAGGTGATGCGGTTCCATGCCGGGGTTTTCGACTGTGATTCCGACGACCTGCTCCAGGTCGAGGCGAACATCTGCCACGGCGCTCGCGTCTTCGCCAGCTATCTGAAGCGAACCAGGGATGTGCGCTCTGCGCTCCTGCGGTACAACGGATGCGTGAAGACCAGAGCCACGCCGAGCTGCCGCCGCTACCCGGGAAAAGTCCTTCGTCAGGCCGACCAGATCCGGCACCAGTTACTGCTCTATATACCGCGGGAAAAACTCAGCAGCATTGGGGCGCCGCCACCGGCTTTGTGAGTCGAACGGCGTGAAATCGAAACGGCCCCCCAAGGGGCCGTTTTTGCGTCAGCTTGCCTGAGGCGTATCGTCGATCGGGGGCATTCCGGCCCGGCTTTCTGGCCTTGGTTCCTGATTAGCCGTGCCTTCTTCCTGGCCCTGCCGGAAACCGCCGCGCTGAAACCGGTCCCATTGGTCGCTGGCGCGCCGGCGCATATCGGAAGCTGCTCCCTGCACCCGGGAACGCACCGGAGCCGCTCGCTCGCTGGTAAGAAAGTAGGTGGCCGCCACACCGGCCGCGAGCGCGACGATAGTGCTGAACGGACTCGAGTCCTCCTCCTCTCCGCTCAGGTCGATGTCTCGAATTCGGTTCCTGGCTTTGGCCCAGCGCTCCTCCACATCCTCCCATTCCTCACCGGCGTCATCCCGGAGCTTGGCCAAACGTTGTTTCGCCCGTTTCCGAACCTTGCTGCCGGCCTGCTGGACGTCTTCCAGGCTGTCCCCGACGCCCTCTCCCAGCGCTGCCAGACGTTTCCGCAGCAGCTTTCGTGTCTTGGTGCCAGGTTGAGGCGCGGCCAGCAAACCAATGCCCACTCCGAGGAGTGTGGCGAGAAGGAGCGAGCCGGCTCCTGTTCCCCTCCGGGTGCCAGCGTCGAACCAAGGATCGAGCGGGTCTCCGTTCCCGCGCCGTGGTGAGCCCATGAATCCCCCAATCCCGCCCGGCAGGGGGCGAGCGTGATTGAACCGGATTGGTTCCGGATCTGCCAGTCCGAAACGTGGTGATCGCACACTAATAAATACCCCAGAGGAGCGAAACGTCTTGCATTACACGGTCTAGGGTCGAAAAACGCACCAATTTGCAGTGCTGCCGGTCGGGTACCCGGGTGCCTGCCCGGCTCCCCCGAGCCGGAGGCGGCGGCAGCGACTCAGGACATAATGCCGCAAATTGATTGAGCTTACCAGCCCGGCCCGAATCCTACTCCTCGGCCGGCCCAGGTTTGATCCCGGAATAAGCACGGATTTGGCACCCCGGCCGGCCAACTCCCGCAGCGGCCGGCAAGGCCGTTCGATCCTATTCCCCGGGCCTGGACAGCGTGCCAAGACCCACGAACAACCGAGTGTAAGCCATGTACCTCGTCGAACTCCGGCCGGGCAAGGAAGAACTCTATCGATCCAGCGACGAGCTCGCTCTGGCCATCCGCAATGGCGATGTAGACGCGCGCTCCCGGGTTTATCATCGGGCCACCGCCAAGTGGATCTCGATCACTCTGCACCCGCAATACAGGGCGATCGTCGCGGCCGCCAAGGAAGACGCAGGCAGCCGGCCGCTTCGCCGAGTCTGGGGAATGCTGAGCGGCGGCGGCACGAGTGACCAGACAATCCCTCCGCAGCAGCAAGGGCCGACAAACGGTCCGATGATTCAATACCGCTGGCGGCGGCCACTCGCGTTGGGGATCTCCGCGCTGCTGTTGATGTCTGGAATTCAGCTGGCCTTCTCCGGGCCTCGACCCCAGTGGGCCAAACCCGGCCGAGTTGCTGTGATGGCGAAGCCGGCGGAGAAGGCGTTGAGGGCGGCACCCGTCGAAAGAACCATTCAGGCTGAGGACGTGGGCGACGAGACGGCCAGCGCGCTGGTCTCCCTGGCCAGCAACAGGACCGTCTGGGACGAGCCGGCCGAAACCCTGGAGACGGATAACGTCGAGGCGAAGCCCGCTACGCCGTGGGTGCCCCGGCCGCCAGCGCTCCGGACCAACTCACTGCGGGACGCGTTAACGCCAAGCGCTGCCCCGACGGCCGCGAATAATTCGCTGCCGGATCTCATGAGCCGCTACACGGTTGCGCACGACGCCGCGCAGGCCCGGCTGGAAACAGGCATGCGAGTGGCTCGTCTGAGCAAGCTGTTCGCCGCCTCCCGGCTGAGCCCCGACGGCGGGGTCACCGACACCCGGATGAGTCTGGCAGGCGCGGCCAACGTCATCAGGGTGTATCGGCAGCAGCAGGCGGCCATCGAGAAGGCCTATCAGGACACGGTGACGTCCCTGGCCCGGCAGCAGAGCTGGTCTCCTCGCAAGGTGCGCCAGTGGTATTCGCGTCCACCGAGAAAAGAAGCCCCGGCCCTGGAGTTGATCAGCGGCTCGCTGGTGTCCAGCATTGACAGTCTTCTGGGAGTGCTGAACGCGCAGGCGGGAGCCTACAAGATTCGGGGCACTGCAATAGCCTTCGAGGATCCGACGGCGGGGCAGGCCTATGGAGCGTTGCGCCGCAAGATCAAGGAGCAGATCGATGCCATCGTCGCGGCGGGTGGGGCCATATCTCCGGGTGTAGCCGGGCTGCTGTTGCAGGCAATCGGGACCACATCGTTACCGCGGGAGACCTGAAGCGGAAAGCTCATCCCGTAACACTCTGCCAGGCACTTCACTCATCGCCCGCTCGGCCAGCACCCGCTCGCCTCGGGCGATCAGTGTTTCGGCCGCTTCCGCAGGAGAGACGCCGCGACGGCGGGTGCCGTGGTGGTCGGTTGCGAGGAGGTCTACCATGCCGGCAGCGACCATCTGCCAGGCCAGCTGCTCCGACCCCGGACTCGAGCCCTGGTAGTGGCCGGTCAAGCTGCCGACATTGACCTGCAGCAGAGCTCCCATCTCCTGCCACGAGCGCATCACGTCGAGCGGGGTGTGCGCTGGCAGGTAACGGTACCGCTCCGGATGAGCAATCACGATTTGCCGACCGGCGTCGGCCGCTTCTCGCACGACATCATTGTGGTTCCCCTGGAGGTCAAAGCCGAACTCCACCAGCAGCGACCGTCCCGGAAGTCCCACACCGCACCGCCGAACCACTCGTCGAAGCGCAGCCGCATCGGGCGCCCATATTTCCTGACCCAGCCAGACCTCGGGCATATCGGCCCGCCCACTGGCCGCGGCCGCGAGCTCATCGAAGGCCCGCCGCTGGCGGGCCAGCTCGCGATCCACCGCCGCAGAGGTGTCGAGGTGGGGAAGGAGCAAGTGGGGTGTGGTCACGACCGATCGTACGCCCTCTCGACAGAGTCCAGCCAGCGACTCCAGCGATTCGGCCGCAGTACGGCTGCCGTCATCCACCCCGGGAACGAGATGGCTGTGCAGGTCGATGATCGAAAACCCGGTTTGGCTCTGATCGGACATGTTGCGAGTCTAAGGCAACGATCGGGCCAACAACAAGGTGGTCCCGCCGAACGAGGACGTGTAGTCTTCAGCACACTACCACACGAGCGGAGTCCTACGTGAGCACGGCTCGACGGACCCACGGGTTTCGCGAATCGGTAATCAGGGGGATGACCCGTCTTGCCCGGGAGCACCGTTCCATCAATCTAGCCCAGGGGTTTCCCAACTTTCCGGCGCCAGAGCTGTTGAAGGAGGCGGCGAGGCAGGCCATCCAGGACGACATCAACCAGTACGCGATCACCTGGGGTGCGCAGCGCCTTCGCGAGGCGCTGTCCCGGAAATACCAGCTCTGGTACGGACTGGAGGCAGATCCGGACCGCGAGATCACGGTGACCTGCGGCGCAACGGAAGCGATGATTTCCGTTCTGCTGGCCCTGGTGAACCCCGGCGATGAAGTCATTGTGTTCGAGCCGTTCTACGAAAACTACGGGCCGGACACCATTCTGGCCGACGCAAAGCCGGTGTACGTCCCCCTCGAGCCGGGCCTGCCACTCGACCTCGAGCGCTTAGCTGCCGCGTTTTCTGATCGAACCCGAGCAATCATCGTCAACACGCCCAGCAATCCGGCAGGAAGAGTACTGACCCGAGCGGAGTTGGGCGCCATCGCCGAGCTCTGCATTCGGCACGATGCAATCGCGGTCACCGATGAGATCTACGAGCATATCCGCTTCGAGGGAGATCACATCCCTATCGCCACACTGCCCGAAATGCGCGGCCGAACGGTCACCATCAGCGGGGCTTCGAAGTCATTCAGTGTGACCGGGTGGAGAGTGGGCTGGATCATCGCTCCGCTCGAGATGACGGATGCCATCCGCAAGGTGCACGACTTTCTGACCGTGGGGGCGCCGGCGCCGCTGCAGGAAGGGGTGGCGGTGGCGCTGGAGGAACTGGGACGCGAGTTCTACGACGGACTGGCCCGGAGCTATCGGGCCCGCCGAGACCTGCTGCACTCTGCACTCATCGAAACCGGTTTTCGCTGTACTCCGCCGGAAGGCGCGTATTACATCCTGGCTGACTTTTCCGGACTGCGCGGGCTGGCCCCTTCGGGTTCCCAGCTCGACGACACCGGTTTTGCCGTATGGCTGTCCCGCGAGATCGGGGTCACCCCGGTTCCCGGCTCGAGCTTCTTTCGCCATGGCGGAGGCCAGAGCACGGTGCGCTTCGTGTTCTGCAAAACCGACGACGTTCTGCTCGAGGCTACCCGGCGGCTCCGCACGCTTCCCTCCCGGACGGGCGACCCAGCCGTTCGTCCGCTCGAGCCCGCTACCCGCAGCGGACTGCAAAGCTGACCGCTAACTCCCTGCCTGAATCGACTCGGCCGCTGGCCCTGATCACCGGCGCGTCCGCCGGCATCGGCAAGGAATTTTGCCGGCAGCTGGCCGTCGCCGGCTACGACCTGATGGTTGTGGCCCGCGATGCGAGTCGCCTGGAAGCCTTGCGGCGCGAACTGGAGCAGCATGCAATCTCGGTGGATGTCTTCCCCGCCGATCTCACCCGGGACGACGACGTGACTCGTCTGGTTGGGTTAATCGCCGCATCACCGCGGCTCGAGCTGCTGGTGAACAATGCCGGGTTCGGCACTAGGGGTACCCTCGTGGATGCAAGCCCATCACAGCAGGAGACCATGCTTCGACTGCATACGATGGCGCCGATGCGGCTGAGTCAGGCGGCGCTGCCGCTACTGCTCGAGCGAGGCCGGGGAGCCATCGTGAACGTTTCCTCCGTGGCATCCTTTGTCTACTCGGCGGGAAACGTCAACTACTGCGCCACCAAGGCGTATCTCACCAACTTCAGCGAAGGACTGGCCGCGGAGCTTCGGGGCACCGGCGTTCGGGTGCAGGCTCTTTGTCCCGGCTTCACCCATTCCGAGTTTCACGAACGGATGAAGGCTGATGTCAAGCTGATACCGCGATGGATGTGGCTCACCGCCCAACAGGTGGTGCGATCCTCACTGCGGAATGTCCGGCGTCGCGGTCCAGTGGTATGCGTCCCCAGTCTGCGGTACAAGCTGATCGTATTCGCCCTCCGCCACTTACCCCGTTCCTTCATCGGCTGGGCGTCCCGGCAGCGCTCCACCGGGATGTGAGGCAGGTCGGCCGACGGAGGAGAAGGGAAGACGCGACGCAATAATCTGCAGTGTAGGTCAGATTCGGCAGCACTTCCAACACCCCCACCAACAGCGGGGGTCGTTTGAGTCCGACTCTAGCTTTCCAGCCTCACGGCCGATACTCCCCGGGGAGGACGGTGCCGGGCTCTCCAACCACAGTGGCGTTGCTCTTGCTGTCTGGAACCACCTTCGCCTATCCAACAGCGTCCCCAGGTCGAGCAGGAGGTCGGATGAGGTACATCGCGCTTCTCGGAATTTTGGCCATGGCGTCCACCGGATGTAATCGCAGCAAGGCCGAGCTGGCCAAAGCACTGGCAGAATCGAAGGCGGCGGAGGCCCAGAAGGACAGCCTGCTGACGGAAGTGCTGGAGACTACGCAATTCGTCAGTGACCTGAATAGTGAACTGGCCAAGGCAAAGGCGATCGCGGTCTCGGGAGAAGGGACCGATCGGGGTATGCCGGGCGCGCAACTCGATAGCGAGGAGCGCAAGGCTACACTGGAACGAATTCAGCAGGTGATCGCGCGGCTCAACGAGAGCGAAGCCAAGCTCACCGTTACGGAGAACCGGGTCAAGAACGCCAAGATCCGGAACGCGAGGTTGCTGGCGCAGATCACGACGTACAAGCAGACCGTCGAGGATTTGAAGACCGCCGCCGAGCAGCAGCGCGCCGAGCAGGAGGCGATCATTGCCGATCAGCGCACCCAGATCGCCAATCTCTCTGGTCAAGTGGATGAGCTGAACGTGCAGACCGCGTCGCTGCGAGATACGGTGGTGCATTTGACCGCCTACAAGAATCGGGTGTACTACGCGGTCGGGACCAAGGATGAGCTGCTGAAGAATGGCGTGGTGACGAAGGAGGGCTCGAAGTTCCTCTTCTTCGGAGGGACTCGCCTGGAGCCGGCGCGCAAGCCCAACCTCGACGCCTTTAAGATGCTCGACAAGACCCAGACGGTCTCAATCCCGCTTCCCCGACCTGACAAGCGATACAAGATCGTCTCCCGCCAGAGCCCCGAGTATCTGACCGGCCAAGTGAGGGAGAACGGAGAGGTTGAAGGAGTGGTTGAGATCGCACAGCCCGAGGAGTTTTGGTCGGCGTCGAGGTATCTGATTCTGGTCGAGAACTAGACGTACTCTTTCATATCCGCGGCGGGAGACGGCTGGCCGTCTTCCGCTGCATTTTTTTGCAGTATTGTGACTCACATCACATTGTGTGACATAGGATTACAAACAATTTTGTCAACATCCTCGACATTTGTTGATGATCTGGAAGACTCGCTGGCAGCCCTCGAGTATCCCGGTGATCCGTAGCACCGCTAAGTACGCGACAGCATCCATATTAGCGCTGGTTACCGATCCAGTCCTACTCTTTCCGGAGGTGCTCGTGCGGAACGTCACGCTTGCCCTTGCCTTCGCTGCAGTGTGGACCCTCAGCGGCTGCAAGAAAACTGGAGATGGCCAGTACGAAGTGCAGAAGCCCGTGGTGGGCACCGAGACCGATACGATGAACACACCGACGGTCGAGACCGGCACGGTGAAGGACACGGTGACCGTCCCGAAGGTCGAGAGCGAGAAGAAGGAAGTCACGGTTCCCAAGGTGGAGGTCAAGAAGCCCAATCAGTAGCCGCTCTCCGGTTCGCCCTCTCCAAAATCCAGCGATATATTGCGCGACACCGCGGGGGACACTCCGTCCCCGCGGTCTGCTTTTCACCGCGGGTCTCTATGTCACGGCTGATCCCACATCTCTCGCTGTGGGTGATCACGGCGGGTGCGCCGTCGCTGGTTGCCGCTCAGGACCCGGTCGCCCTGCGGGCCGGCCGACTGGTTGACGTGGATCGTGGAGAAATCCGCCGGGATCAGGTGGTGTTGATCCGGAGCGGAAAGATCGAAGCCATTCAGGCTGCCTCCACTCGTCTTCCCACCGGCATTCAGGTGATCGATCTCAGCCGCTACACGGTGCTCCCCGGACTGATCGATTGTCACAGTCATCTGATTGGTGAGGCCGCTACGGCGGATGTGCTTCAGCCGCTCGAACGCTCCGAGGCGCAGGAGGCGTTCAGTGGTGTGCGCAACGCCCGGGCCACGCTGCTGGCCGGCTTTACGACGGTGCGCGATGTGGGGACCTACCGTGCTTTCGTCGACGTGGCCCTGCGAGACGCGGTCGACAACGGCACGGTGACCGGGCCTCGGATGAAGGTGGCCGGAGCTTACGTGACCGTCTCGACCGGTGCGGGGGAGTTGGTCGGAGCTGCTCCGGATGTGACCATTCCCGCCGGTTTCCGTTTCGGTGTGGCGAACTCGGCAGATCAAGTACGCGAGCGGGTTCGCGCTATTCTGAACGGCGGGGCCGACTTCATCAAGTTCTCGCCACCGGTGCGGTCTTCACCCGGGGCACCAAGCCCGGTGTGTCCGAGTTTACCGAAGAGCAGATCCGGGCGGCGGTGGAACAGGCCGCAGAGTACGGCACCTTCGTCGCTGCCCATGCCCATGGAGCTGAAGGAATCAAGCGCGCGGTGCGGGCAGGCGTCCGGTCAATCGAGCACGGATCCCTGATGGACGACGAGGCCGTCGCCCTGATGAAGCAGCGCGGCACCTGGCTGGTCGCCGACATCTGGAATGGCGATTACACCGACAGCGTGGGACGGGCCGAACGGTGGCCCCCAGACATCCTGCGCAAGAACGCCGAGACCACGGAAGTCCAGCGGGAAGGATTCCGCAAAGCGGTTGCCGCGGGAGTCAAAATTGCCTACGGTACCGACAGCGGGATCTATCCCCACGGACTCAACACCATGCAGTTGCCTTACATGGTGAAGTACGGCATGACTCCAATGCAGGCCGTCCGCTCGGCCACCTTGTCCGCCGCCCAGCTCATGGAGTGGCAGGACAGCGTAGGCTCCATTGCGCCCGGAAAGTATGCCGACATCATTGCGGTCGAGGGCAATGCCCTGGCCGATCTCAGAAGCTTTCGGAAGGTTGCCTTCGTCATGAAGGGTGGAGTCGTCTACCAGCGTCCCTGAGGAGATTGTGAGCGAACGGATTAGAGCGAGCCGGCCACAGGTATCCGGCCTGACACTCATTGGAGTTCTGCTGGCCGCCACCAGCGTCGCGGCCCAAACCCCGGTCCCGCGCAAGCTGACCCTGGACGACAGCTACCGGCTTCGGGAGGTCAGCGCGCCGGAGATCTCGCCCGATGGGGGCTGGGTCGCCTACACGGTAGGCACGACCGACAGCCTAAAGGACCGCACCACCCGCGACCTGTGGATGACCAGCTGGGACGGGCGGCAAACGCTGCGGCTCACCACCTCTCCTTCGAGTGAGGGCACTCCGCGCTGGAGCCCGGACGGCCGCTACCTGGCGTTTCTCTCTGACCGGGAGGATCCACACGAGGTTCAGCAGGTGTGGCTACTCAATCGAGAGGGGGGAGAAGCCGAACGGGTTACCAGTCTGCCCGGAGGAGTCAGCCAGTACGCCTGGTCGCCCGACAGCAAGCGCCTGGCCCTGATAGCCAGCGACCCGGATCCCGATTCCGTTGCCGCGGGCAGCGACTCCAGCGCCCGCCGGACCCCTCCCATCGTAGTCGACCGCTTCCAGTTCAAGGAGGACGAGACCGGCTATCTGCGGAAACAGCGGGACCACCTGTATGTCTTCGACCTGGCCAGCCGCAAGACAACCCTGCTGATGCCGGGCAACTACAACGAGCTGGCGCCGTCCTGGTCGCCGGACGGGAGGCGCATTGCGTTCGCCAGCAAGCGCCAGGCGGACTTCGACCGCACCAATAACTGGGATCTCTACGTGGTCGACGCGACTCCGGGGGCCACGCCCACCCAGCTGACCACGTTTCCGGGACCTGACATGGACCCCGATTGGGGTGGCCGGGCTCCCGCCTGGAGCCCGGATGGTAAGTATCTCGCCTACGTGCAGGGAGGCCCGCTCAAGTTGATCTATTACGCCGGCCAGAAGCTGGCGGTAGTTCCTGCAGCCGGCGGGCCGGTCAAGGTGCTGACTCCCGCTCTGGACCGAAACGTCCTCTCTCCCCGGTGGTCGGGCGATGGCTCCAGCATCCTGTTCCTGCTGGAGGACGACAGGGTCACTCACCTCGCCAGCGTTCCGGCTCAGGGAGGCCCGGTTCAGCTGCTCACGAAGGGTCGCCGCCAGGTGAGCGACTACTCTGCGGCGGGCAGTCGAGTCACGGTGCTCGCGAGCACGCCCGATGCGCCCGCTGAGGTGTTTGCCCTCGAGAACGGCGAGCTGCGGGCGCTGTCCCGGCAGAACGACAGCTGGCTTCGCGGCGTCAAGCTGGCCCCGGTGGAGGAGATCTCCTTTCGGAGTCGGGACGGCACGGCCATCAACGGCTTTCTGGTGCGACCAGTTGGTTTTCAGAAAGGAAAACCTGTCCCCACCATTCTCCGGATTCACGGCGGACCGGTGTACCAGTTCTACAATGAGTTCGCCTTCGAATGGCAGCTGTTCGCCGCCCAGGGGTTTGCCGTGGTGGCCGCCAATCCGCGGGGCAGCTCGGGCCGGGGAGAGAAATTCTCGACCGCCATCTGGGCGGATTGGGGGAACAAGGACGGACAGGACGTTCTGGCAGCCGTGGACTACGCTGTGGCGCAGGGAGTGGCGGATTCCACGCGCCTGGGCGTAGGAGGCTGGAGCTATGGTGGAATCCTGACGGACCAGGTGATCGCCCGAGACCGTCGATTCAAGGCGGCGATCAGTGGTGCGGGGCAGGGGAACGCACTTGCCGGGTACGGTACCGATCAATACGTCAGAGAATACGAGGCGGAATTGGGAACGCCGTGGGGGAACACGGAGACCTGGCTGCGGGTGTCCTACCCCTTCTTCCATGCCGACCGGATCGTGACCCCGACTCTCTTCATGTGCGGGGACAAAGACTTTAACGTTCCATTGCTCAATTCGGAGCAGATGTACCAGGCGCTGAAGAGTCTGGGCCGGGAGACGGAGCTGGTGATCTATCCGGGAGAGTACCACGAGATCAAGAAGCCCAGCTACGAACGGGACCGGCTCCAGCGGTACGTGGAGTGGTATGGCCGACATCTCAAGGGTCAGGCACACCAGGCAGCAACCCACTAGGTGGCGACGGCTGATTCAACTCATCCGGCTCGCGGTCCTCGTCGGCGGGGTGGCGTCGGCGGTTCCGAGCTGCGGCCTGATCTTCCCCCTTAACGACCCCGCTCCCGACTCGTCGTCAGACCAGCCGAGCTCGGTCTCGGTGGAGGTCCAGAGCCACAACTGGAACGACATCACCGTCTACCTGATGGCCGGTGGTCTCCCGCAACGGCTGGGTATGGTCACCGCTCTGGGCGTAGCCAGCTTCGATTTCCCCTCGCAACGGCTCAATAACAGCGCCGGCATTCGGCTCCGGGCCCTGCCGGTTGCAGGGCAGCCGTTTACCAGCGAGACCATCCTCGTGGTACCGGGCCAGGTGATCACCTGGACTCTGGAGAACAACCTCGACCGATCCAGCTTCTCGGTTTATTGAGTCCTTCCATGACCCTTCGCTGGGTACTCACCTTCAGTGCATTGCTTTCAGCGGGCCTGGGCTGCGGCCTGTTTTCATCCCACTCGAAGGACCCCTCACGATCGAAAGACTCCTCCCTCAACTCCGATATTCTAGTGGAGATCGAGAATCACCACTGGAGCGACATCGTCATATACCTCATGGACGGCAGTCAGTCTGAGCGACTGGGACTGGTTGCCGGGCTCAGCAACGGGCATTTCACGTTTCCCTTTCGCAAACTGACCACGGGAGGAAACGTCCGGCTGCGAGCCTATGCCGTCGGTGGGTCCGGCTCGACCACCAGCGACGATCTTCGAATCCAGCCGGGCCAGGGAGTCAAGTGGATCCTGGAGAGTGATCTTGCCAGGTCCTCGCTTTCCGTGTTCTAGGGAGAGCTGGGAGCTAGGAGCTAGGAGTACGCAGCTCCCAGCTCCCAGCTCTCTAAGCATTCCGGTCCAGGCACCCTCCACCGGTGGTTGGGACGTTCGGATTGTTCTGCTCTCTCCGTGGCAGTGGCAGGTTTACATCGGTTCCATACGTAAGGCCGCCCTTGAACCACTCGCCGGTTGGAAAGACCGTCTCCGGATCGCGCCCATACTGCCGAATCAACCGCCGCATGTCACCCAATCGGTGTCCGGTGGCGTAGAGCCAGAACGCACGCTCGGC
>DATFQK010000477.1:0-4417 GCA_035264345.1 Gemmatimonadales bacterium
GATCAGTCCACCAGTGCGCCGTGATTCTGAGCACGTGCACCACGCCGACGCTGACGATGAGGTTCTCTTTGGACCCCGGTCTGGTCAGTGGGTAAAGACCCACGGCGCCGGGGCCAGCAGCACCGGCAGAGAGACCACTCCGTTCCGGTACAGGAGGATGACGGCAACGCCGATGATGCGGACGACATCGATCCAGTGTTCCCGGCTCATGAGCCTGAGAAAACTGCTGGATGGGGGATTCAGGGCTGGAAGAGGTTTCACACCCGACAGATAGTAACGGGTTGCTGAGCGACAGCTCTCGTCTTTGGTTGGCCTCGTTCAGAATGAGCGCCCGTTATTGAATGACAAAGGGCATTCGGAGTGGGTATATTGACTGCCCCATGAGGTTTTCTGAGTTGATCCGCCTTCTGCTCACCACCGCACTGTGCGTCTCTGGAGTCGCGGGCGCGGGTGGGCCGGGGCTTCACGCGCTCGCCGACCTCCGCGAGGACGGCTCCAAAGCAGCGCTCGATAAGCTGACCAGCGCGGAAGCAGCACCCCAGGGTGTCGCCGTCAGCCGACAACTCCCGCATCATCACGACGCACTGCACTGCGATTTCACTTCCAACCGTCCCCGTTCAGTCCAGCTCCAGCTAGGCTTGGCATTTATCGCCGAGCCACTCACCGTTACGCCGTTGACTCCAGCCGTGCTCCATCAGGCTGACCCAAAGCGAGCCGGCAGCCCTCCATGTCGTCTGCTGGCCGGGTCCAGGCTTTCGCGAGCCCCTCCGCTTCGGTAAGTACTGGCCAACCGCGCTCTCCCGCGCGATCTCAAGTCATCGTCAACAACTCCGTTCCGTTTGGACTCTGGCGCCTTCCGGCCTGCCATTGCCGTGGGACGCACCGTACCTCTTTGCAGGGGTGAAGTTTGAAATCTTTTCCGCCAGTTCGAGTGCTGGCAGCAACGGCGCTTCTTCTTTCCGGTCCGATAGCCGGCGCAGTCGGTCAGGATTCGACCCGGACGCCCGTGCAACTCACCGACCGACTCACGCTGGAACAGGTCCTCGAGACCGCAGTCTCCCGCAGCCCTCTAATACAGGCGGCGGCCGCACGGGTCGACGCTGCCCGGGGCTCCCGCCGAACCGCGGGTGCGCTCCCCAATCCCGTGCTCACGTATCAGGTGGAGAACACCGCGTTTCCCGGCCAAGACCTGCCGACGGGATTCGATCGCGAGACCTCCTTCTTCGGAACGCTTCCACTCGAGCCGCTCTACCAGCGGAGACCGCTCATGAGTCGCGCGGCTCAGGGCGTCCGCGCGGCCGATGCCGATCTCACCGCGGCTCGGCGCCAGGTCGGGCTCGACGCCGCCCGGGCCTTCTACCGGTTGGCCCTCGCCCAGATCGCGGTCGGCGGCGCGGAGGACATCCGGCGCCGGCTCGCCTCTGTTGCCTCCTTGAATCGGTCTCGGGTGCGGGAGGGTACCGCGGCCGAAGCCGACCTGATCCGCGTCGATGTCGAAGTGGATCGGGCGGAGGCCGAGGCGGTTAGTGAGCGAATCGAGCTGGGTCGCGCGTGGGCGGAGCTGAAGCCGTTTATCGACAGCTCCCTCGCGGCCGACGCAGTGGGCTCGAGACCCAGGGGAGTGGAGGTCGATGAAGCCGCCGAGCGCATTTCATCGCGGCTGGCTCCCCTCTCCGATTTCATCGCTCAGGCCCGGCGGAGCCGTCCCGATCTCGCTGCGGCGCGTGCCCGGGTCGGTGCGGCCCGGGCAGAGGCCTCCTTTCAGCGGGCGCTTACGGTGCGACAGGTGGGAGCGACCTTCGGCAACAAACGCATCGCCGGAGTAAACACCATGATCCTGGGCGTGAGCCTGCCCATCCCGCTGTTCGATCGCAACCGCGGTGAAATCCAGCGCGCAACGGGCGAGCGGATAGCCGCAGAGCGGGAGCTGGAGTGGAGCGAGCGCCTGGCGGTCGCAGACGTCGAGGCCGCCTACGAGGCGGCCCGTCTGTTGCGCGACCAGGTCAACAAGCTTCAGGGCACGTTCCTCCAGCGCGCGGAGGAGTCCCGCCGCATCACGCTGGCAGCGTATGAGGAAGGAGCGGTGAGCCTGCTCCAGGTCCTCGATGCCTCGCGCACTCTGGCCGAGGCCCGGCTCACCTACTACCGAACCATCTTCGCCGGGCGGGAAAGCCTGCTGGAGCTGAACGTCGCGGTCGGGCTGGATCCGACTGCTGCCGCTGACATTCCGAAACCCCGAGCCGCCGCGGCAAGCACCTCGCTTATTACCGGAGATTCCCGATGAGATCGTTCCTGCGTCGAGTGCGCACGCTGGCACTGTTGCTTTCCCCGGTCGGCTGCATTGTGACCGTGGCGTGCGGTGGTGCGGAGGGAAGCGCGGAGGAAGCCGGGAAGCTGCCGTCTGATTCAAGCGGGCAGTCGCTGAACTTCTCCGCCGCGCAGGTGCAGCATGGCAAGGTCCGGTGGGCGCCGGTCGTCATGCGGGAGGTGGCGGCCACGCTCGAGCTGCCTGGCAAACTGGTACCCAACGAGGACCGCACCGCGCGGCTGGGTGCGCCGGCGCAGGGACGCGTCAGCCAGGTGCACGTCCAACCCGGGGCCAGAGTGAAGCGCCGTGCGCCACTGGTGACGCTCTGGAGCCAGGAGGCCAGCGCTGCTCAGGCGGACTACGATAAGGCCCACGCGGAGCTGAACTCCCGTCGAGCCGCGGCGGCGTACGCCCGGACCGCCAAGGAGCGTGCCGAAAGGTTGCTCCAAATCAAGGCGGCCGCCCGGCAGGATGTGGAACGGGCGCAGGCCGATGACGAGCTGGCGCAGGCCCAATTGGCCCAGGCCGAGGCCGAGCTGGCTCGGTCCCGCTCAGCGATCGGGCACCTCAGCGTCAGCTCACCATCCGGAACGATGGTCCTTCGCTCACCGACCGACGGCATCGTGTTGAGCCGGGACGTGGTGCCTGGGGCGGTGGTGGAGCCGGGTGCGCAGCTCGTCTCGGTGACTGACCCCGCAACCCTCTGGCTGGAGGTGTCTGCCCCGGACCGTGCCGCCGGAACGGTGGCACCAGGATCACCGGTGCGTTTCATCGTGCCTGCCTTTCCTGCCGATACGTTCGAGACTCGGGTGCAGAGCGTCGCCGGCGCCCTCGATCCCGAGACCCGAACCCTTGGGGTACGGGCGCTGGTCAACAATCAGCGCGGAAAGCTCCGCCCGGAGATGTTCGCCACGGTGTGGTTGGACCAAGGCCGCCGGGAGAAGGCGGTCGTGCTGCCCGAGTCCGCGGTCCAGCAAGTGGAGGGCAAGCCCGTGGTCTTCGTGGCATCACCTGACGGGAAGGGCGGAGCGCGGTTCGAGCGGCGCGAAGTCGTGGTTGGCGGCACCACCCGGGGCGAAACCCAGATCCTGAGGGGCCTGAGCGACCAGGACACCGTTGTGGTCGAGGGCGCGTTCGCGGTCAAGTCTGAGCTCGCCCGCTCCAAGATGGCGGAGGGCTGAGCCGTGATTCATCGCATCATTTCCGCGGCGCTGAAGTTCCGGGCGGCCGTGATCCTTTGCACTCTTATTCTCGTGGCAGCAGGGACTTGGGCGATGATGCGCATCAACGTGGATGCGTTTCCGGATCTCACGCCCAACCAGGTTCAGGTGATCACCGTCGCGCCGGGACTGTCGCCGGCCGAAGTCGAGAACCTGGTGAGCTACCCTCTGGAAACGGCAATGATGGGTCTGCCCCGCACCCATGGGGTCCGGTCCATCTCCAAGGCCGGAATCTCGGTCGTCACCGTCTCCTACGACGATGACGTCGACATGTACTTCGCCCGAGCCCAAGTCACCCAGCGGATGCAGGATGCCGCGGGAAGCCTTCCTGCTGGCTTTCAGCCTTCGCTCGGCCCGCCGGCCACGCCGATGGGTGAAGTGTTCCAGTATCTGGTCGAATCGGACTCCAAATCTCTCATGGAGCTCCGGACCATCCACGAGTACACCATCAAGCCCTTGCTCCGTACCGTGCCAGGGGTGGCGGAGGTCAACTCCTGGGGCGGCATGGTGCAACAGTTCCAGGTGCTGACCGACCCGAGCAAGCTCGCGGGCTACGGCCTCACGCTGGGCGACCTTGAGTCGGCGCTGGGGAAGAACAACGCCAACTTTGGTGCTGGTTACATCGAGGATCGGGGTGAGCGCTTCACCGTGCGCGGACTGGGCCGCCTGGGCGACAGCACCGAGATCGGCGATGTCGTGGTGGCCACCCGCTCGGGCGGAACTCCGGTGCACGTCCACGACGTCGCCCGAGTGACCGTCGGCCCGATGCCCCGCGAGGGCGCAGTTTCTCGCGACGCGCGAGGCGAGACGCTCTCCGGCATGATCGTTATGCTCAAGGGCTCCAACGGCAAGGAGGTGGTGACACGAGTGAAGCAGCGGCTCAACGAGA
>DATFQK010000478.1:0-2120 GCA_035264345.1 Gemmatimonadales bacterium
ATCTGCGATCGGCTGAACGACGCGTACGAGCAGATCGAGAGCTTGGCCTGGGACACCGTGCTCTACCGCCTGGTGCGAGCCCTGCTTCGCCTGGCAGCGGAGCTGGGGGAGCCCTGGGAGGGCGGCACCCGGCTGGCGCACTACATAACCCAATCGGAACTGGCGCGACTGGTGGGAGCCCGACGGGAGGTGGTGTCCGGGCTGCTCAATCGGTTGCGAGCTAGCGGGCACATCAGCTACTCGGCAAGAAGCGCCATCACCATTCATCCCCGGCGTCTTCGCCAATTCGTGGAGGCGAGAGCTCCGTCCGGATGGGTCGGCTGTTAGCGAGCTAACTGACTCCGGGCGAGGCGCGCCCTAGCTTGGCGCATGGCTCGCTTCGTCATCGCCCCACACCGTCCCGCCAGGACCACTCTCCTGGGAGCCGCGCTGCTGGCTTCGGTGCTGGCCTGCAGCGACGACGGACCCGACGAGCCCACCCCGAATCAACTGGCTCAGGGTCAGCAGACGTTCCGCTTCGATACCTTCGGCGACGAGACCTTCTGGACCGACACCCTCCGGATCCACGAGGTGATCACTTCGGCGGTAAGTCCGGCGACGGCGCTCAGCGTCGGGCTCAAGGTGGACGCCGATGCGCTGCCACCGGGCACGCTCGAGAGCGCCGACCTCAACTCGCCCGCAACGACCGTCGCCCTGCTCAAGCTGAACGCGGTGGTGGGTCTCCAGGGCACGGTGGAGACCATCAACGGAAAGGACACGCTCACGAAGGTGGGGATCACCTGCGCGCTTTGCCACTCCACGGTGAACAATTCGGTGCAGGCCGGCATCGGCCAGCGGCTGGACGGGTGGCCCAACCTGGACCTGAATCCGGGAGCGATCATCGCGCTCTCGCCCGCGCTCACCGGTGCCCAGAAGGCGGTCTATAACTCGTGGGGCCCGGGCAAGTACGACGCCCGGTACAACTTCGACGGGCAAAACGACCCGGCGGTGATTCCGCCGGCCTATGGCCTGGATGGCGTGAACAGCGTGACCTACACCGGCGACGGCGACCGGCCGGCCTACTGGAACCGCTACGTCGCGGTCACCCAGATGCACGGACACGGCTCCTTCACCGAGCCGCGGCTCAACATCAGCGTATCGAATCCGCCGGATCAGGTCGAGAGCAAGCTGCCGGACCTGGAGGCATATCAGTTGAGTCTCACGGCCCCTCCCCCGGGAAGCTTCGATGCGGCGGCCGCGGGCCGGGGGCAAGCGGTGTTCAACGGGCAGGGCCAGTGCGCCACCTGCCACACCGGACCCACCTTTACCGACGCGAATACCCGGCTCCATCCCACCAGTGAGGTCATCACCGATCCCACCCACGCCGAGCGGAGCGCCACCGGGATGTACCGCACCACCCCGCTTCGGGCCCTGATGCAGCACCCGCCCTACTTCCACGACGGCAGTGCGGCCACGCTGAACGACGTGGTTGACCGCTACGACTCTGCGCAGAACCTGCAACTCACGCCCGAGCAGAAGGCCGACCTGGTCGAGTACCTGAAGTCCCTCTAGCAAAGCCGACCGGGGTAGCTTTGGCGAATGATCACTCGCCTGATCCTGTCACTCGTCGGTCTGATGGTTGCGCTCATCGCCGCACCAGCCGATGGGGAGAGTCAAACCAGCCGCGCCCCGCTCCGGCTGCTGGCGGAGCTACCGCTGCCCGGCGGGGCCAAGCGGTTCGACTACCAGAGCCTCGATCCAAGCAGCGGAAAGCTGTACATCGCGCAGATGGGAGCCGGCCGACTCCTGGTGTTCGACAGCAAAACCGATCGGGTGGTCGCCAGCCTGCCAGGTTTCCCCCGGATTACCGGCGTGCTGGCGGTGCCTCAGTTACATCGCGTGTACGCATCGGTGGCCGGAAGGCACGAGCTGGTGGTACTGGAGTCGCCGGCGCTTCGGGTCAGGAACCGAATCGCCGGCATCCAATTTCCCGACGGCATCGCCTACGCGGCTGGGGCGCACAAGATTTTCGTGTCCGATGAATTCGGCCAACGCGACGTGGTGGTGGACGCCCGGGCGGACAGCGCAATCGGAGTCGTCGCCCTGGGCGGTGAGGCGGGTAACACCCAGTACGACCCGGT
>DATFQK010000479.1:0-3894 GCA_035264345.1 Gemmatimonadales bacterium
TTATCGGCATAGCGGATTCGCTGAACCGGAGATGCGCACACCGGGCAGGGTTTTCCGAAACGGCCATGCACCGCCATCCCCTCCCGAAAAGCCGTGACCTTCTCGGGAAAACGGTCTCCCGCCTCTTGCCGCAGCCGCTCGGTCCATTCGTTTAGGGTGGCTCGGGTGGCCGCGAACAGTGTGGCCACCTGCTCATCCGTCAGTTTGCCGGTCAGCATCAGCGGCGACATCCGGGCCCGGTGCAGGATCTCGTCCGAGTAGGCATTGCCGATGCCGCTGAAGAGCCGCGGGTCGGTCAGAGCGCGCTTGAGTGTATGATTCTCCGAGCGAAGGTGGGTTGCGAAATCCTCGAGCCGCGCGTTCAGTACTTCCAGTCCCCCGCGCTCGAACGCCCGCAGCTGCTCCGACCCAGCTACCAGATGAATTGACGCCCGCCGCTTGCTCCCGGCCTCCGTGAGCTGCAATGAGCCATGGGGAAACTCCAGCGCGGCAAGCACCAGCTTCCCGCCACTCTTGGCCTCCGGAAGCTTCCACCGCAGCCGGCCGGCAATCATCAGGTGAATCACGATGAAAAGTTCGTCCTCACACTGCAGCACAATCCGTTTGCCCAGCCGCTGGAGTCCTGTCACTCGCTTTCCCTCGAACGCCGAAGGCGGAGGCTCCACCGACCGCAAGATGAACGGACTCCGAAAATTCATCCGGAGCAGCGGCTGGCCCAGAATACGGGGCGTCAGCTGCTCCAGGTACAGGGTGATGTCGGGAAGCTCGGGCATGGTGGGTACGCCGCCGCTGGACGGCGAAGCTGGCTGCTGCGCTAGCCTTCTATCAAATCAAATCCGCCGGAGGGTCTGACCTTGGCCTTGGAGCCCCGGTCGACCACCTCAGCCCAGCCCTCCGGATTCAGACTGGCGCCGCCGACCAGGACACCGTCGAGCTGCGGCCGGCTCAGCAAGGATGCCACATTCGCGGAGCTCACGCTGCCTCCATAGAGGATAGGCACTCGATGGTGGACACTCTTGCGCCCCAGCTCCATCCGGATCAGCTCGTGGATCTGCGCCGCGTCGTCCGGCGTCGCGTTCTTGCCGGTACCGATGGCCCACACCGGCTCGTACGCCATCACTACCCGCTCCCAGTCTGGGGACTGGAGCGCGGCGAGCACCGCACCCAGCTGCCGCACGATGACCTGTTCCGTGCGCCCACCGTCTCGCTCCGCCAGGGTCTCTCCCACGCAGACCAGCGGCGTGATTCCGGCGGCCAGCGCAGCTTTGGTCTTTCGCCCGACTTGCTCGTCGGTCTCGCCGAACAGGTGACGTCGCTCGGAGTGGCCTACCAGCGTCAACCGGGCTCCAACTTCGGTGACCATCGGAATGGAGATGCCGCCGGTGAACGCACCCTTCGGCTCCCAGTGCACGTTCTGAGCTCCAATGGTCACGTCGGAGCGTCCCTTCAATGCATCGGCCAGAGCCGCAATGGAGACCGCCGCCGGAAAAAACCACAGTCGCCTGCCCTCCACCGCTGGAGTGAGCGCCAGAAACTTGTCGGCAAATGCGCGCGCCTCGGCCGGCCCGTGGTTCATCTTCCAGTTGGCCGCGAACGTGAGCTGTCGAGCCGTCATGATCCTACACCGCGTCCAGCGCGGCCACGCCAGGAAGCTCCTTGCCCTCGAGAAACTCGAGCGACGCGCCGCCACCGGTGGAGACATGGGTGATCTGGTCAGTGAGCCTGGCCTGAGCCACAGCCGCGGCGGAATCACCTCCGCCAATGACCGTCACCGCGCCGTTCGCTGTCGCCTGGGCCATGGAGCGCGCCACGGCGAGAGTGCCGTGGTCGAACGGCGGAGTTTCGAACACGCCCATTGGCCCGTTCCACACCACTGTCCCGGCCTTCTCGATGCTCGCGCCGAAGCGCTTCTCAGTGCCGGGATCGATGTCGTAGACGGCCCACCCTGGCGGGATGGCGTCGCGGCCGACCACCCGTGTCTCGGTGCTGGGCACCAGCTCGCGGGCAATGACGCCACCCTCCGGCAGCACCAGCTTGCTTCCGGCTTTCTTCATCAGGTCACGGGCCAGGTCGAGACGGTCGGGCTCCACTAGCGAGTTGCCGGTTTCCAGCCCCATGGCCTTGAAGAAGGTGCAGGCCATGGCTCCCCCAAGGAGGATCTCATCGACCTTGGGCAGCAGTGCCTCGATCAGATCGATTTTTCCGCTGATCTTGGCTCCCCCCAGTACGGCCACAAAGGGCCGCTTCGGCTGGTGCAGAGCCTCGCCCAGATAGCGAAGCTCCCGCTCCATGAGAAACCCGGAGACCGCGGGTTTCAGAATCCGGGCGATGGCTTCGGTGCTGGCGTGGGCCCGGTGGGCTGAGCCGAACGCATCATTGACGTAGAGGTCGCCCAGCGCGGCGAACTGCTGCGCCAACTGCGGGTCATTCTTCTCTTCACCGGCATAAAACCGGGTGTTCTCGGCCACGGCCACGCCGCCGCGGGGGAGTCGTCGGCTCAGGGTAGCAGCGTCGCTCGACGTTGGATCAGGCAGAAAGGTGACCGGGGAGCCAAGCAGCTTTTCCAGCGCTCGTACCACCGGCTGCATGGAATACTTCGGGTCGGGGCCGTTCTTGGGGCGGCCCAGATGCGAGAGAAGCACCAGTCGAGCTCCCCGCTCCCGGAGGTATTTGATCGTGGGAAGCGCGGCCCGGATGCGGGTATCGTCGGTGACCTTGCCGTCCTTGAGCGGAACGTTGAAGTCGACCCGCACCAGCGCCCGACGGCCTTCCAGTGATGATTTGTCCAGCGACTCGAGCGAACGCTTCACCGGGTGTTTCCGATATAGCGCAGCAGGTCAACGCATCTGGCCGAGTAGCCCATTTCATTGTCGTACCAGGAGGTGACATTCACCAGTGTCCCGTTGACCACATTGGTCGACATGGCATCGACCGTGCTCGACTGCAGCGACCCGATGTAGTCCACCGAGACCAGCGGCTCTTCACTGACCGCCAGCACATTCTGCAGTGGCCCGGACTTGGCCGCCTCGCGGAAGGCGGTATTGACCTCGTCGGCGGAAGTGGTCTTCTGCACCACGCAGGTCAGCGCCACTACCGAGACATCGGGGGTCGGCACCCGGAGGGAGACGCCGTCGATCTTGCCTTTGACTTCCGGCAGCACGAGCGACGTAGCCTTGGCGGCTCCGGTCGTAGTAGGAATGATGGAGAGGGCGGCCGCCCGGGCACGCCGCAGGTCCTTGTGGGGCAGATCGAGGATCTGCTGATCGTTGGTATATGAGTGGATGGTCGTCATGAAGCCGCTGACGAAGCCGAACCGATCCAGGATCACCTTCACCACGGGAACCAGACAGTTGGTGGTGCAGCTCGCGTTGGAGATCACGTGGTGTTTGCCCGCATCGTACGACTTGTGGTTCACTCCATACACGATGGTGATGTCTTCCTTCTTGGCCGGTGCGGAGATGATGACCTTCTTGGCCCCGGCGTTGAGATGCACCGCGGCCTGATCCCGGTCGGTGAACCGTCCTGTGGACTCGAGCACGAGGTCGACGCCGAGATCCTTCCAGGGCAGCTTGGCGGGATCTTTCTCGGTGAGTACCCGGATGGAATCGCCATCCACGCAGATGCCGTCGGATTCGGGAGTCACATCACCCTGAAACCGGCCGTGAACGGAGTCATACTTGAGCAGGTGCGCGAGCGTCCTGGTGTCGGTCAGATCGTTGACCGCGACGAAATCCAGGTCGTCGACCCGCATGGCCTTGGCGGCGCGGAGCACGTTCCGACCGATCCGGCCAAAGCCGTTGATGCCTATTCGAATTGCCATCGAATCTCCTGTTGGTGTTGAGCTAGGAGCTAGGAGCTGAGGAGACGTTCCGAGCTCCTAGCTCACAGCTTCTA
>DATFQK010000480.1:0-4978 GCA_035264345.1 Gemmatimonadales bacterium
CAGATAGATGGTCCCGCCCGCCAGATAGAAGTTTCCCACCAGGGCCACAATCCCCCGACCCGCCGCAAGGACCGGCTCCCCCACGGCACCGGCAAAGTCAGTCCCGAGGTGACGGCTCTGGACTTCGCCGTTGAAGACGCGCGCGGTTCCAAAGGGACTGGTTATGCGAGTAGATCGCGGCAGCCGAAACGGGCCCGTCCAGAGCCGGGTTCGCGATTGAGAGCGGCGCGAGACCTGCCGACTCTTCAGGATCTCTGACTGGATTCGGGCCGCCGCGGCACTGTCGGGTTTGACGAAGCCGGGCGCCACTTTCAGGACTTCACTGGGATATCCGCTCCGGCGCACCGGCAGATATGCCAGCGCGGTGTCACTCCACTCGGGCCCCAGCAGGAAGAGCGAGACGCCAACCGAATCTCCAGCCTCGACCGGCACTCCAACCAGCGCCCGAAGGCGGTTCTCTCCTGCCGGCTCGAAGTGCAGCGGCTCTCCCGCCACCTCTCCTCCATTCAGAGTAACACCCGCGGCGGGAGTCACCCTGATCCAGCCCAGGCTGCCCTCGGTGAGTCCGGTCGAAGCGTCGACGATAATTCGGGGCACTGAATCTGGCGAGATCGGGACAGAATTCTGGGCGTAAAGGGATCCTGGGCTCAAAGCACAGAGCGCGATTGCGCAGGCACTCCAGTGAAGGAGCGTACGGGTGATGGCCTGTGATCCGCTGAACGTGGGAGGCTGCAGCGTCAGCCGCTCACGAGCTTCTTGGGAGAAGGCGCGCTGCCTTCAGGCGCGCGCCAGGGGAGCTTCTGGGAGATCCTGCTCCAGAACACCAGCGGCCGCCCGGGGAGCCCGAAGTGTTCGTTGGCCGCCTCTTGCAGCTCAGCGGTGTCCCGCCGACCTGCCTCCCGAATCACTCTCCGCCGCATTTCCTTCGCCGTCTTCAACGGCCGTTCCCCCGACGGGTCGAGGTGCCGGGCCGACGAGACCGACTCCGTCAGCAGCTCCATCATGAAATCGAACGAGAGGCCCAGGTGGCGCTCCACGTCCTCATCGGTCAAAGGCCACCGGCTGTACTCCCGGGCCACCTGGCTGGCCCGCTGCCAGCTGGTCGTCTCGGTGAGGTGGACCATGCCCCGGAACAGGCGGCGGTTGGTGCGCACACTGAAGATGGTGGGTGCAATAATGCGATCGAGATGCGCATCGGCGGGCGCGTGGTCCAGCAGAATGACGTCCTTGGCGGCGCGGGCATAGGCGTCGCCCAGGTGCGCTTCGACCCGGGTTTCCCAATAGGAGTGGCCCACCGCTGCCGTACTGCTGGTGAGCATCAGCTGCCGGGGTACGAAGTAGTTGTGGGCGATGGTGTCGGCGGCCAGGTGACTCAGGTAACCGAGCCCGAAGGCACGAATCGCGTCGCTTGGCGCCAGATCATGGATCTCCTGGCCCACATGCCAGTAATGGCAATGCCGGCCGAGCGGGGCGTAATGCTTCGCGATGGACGAATCAGCGGCGATGTTGCCGTAGAGAAAATCAAAGGGAAACGCCCGCAGGAGATCGGCCACGGCGGCAGGCAGGTGGGGAAGATTGGCCAGGACCGATTCGCCCAGATAGATGTGGGTTCCTGGAGTCCAGGCGTACACCTCGGGCGGGAGCAGGAGGAAAAACAGCCCCACGCCCGCGCAGGCGAGCGAGAGGCGTGACAACGTCATCAGCGACTCGGCACCAGGAAGCGCCGGACCCGTCCCAGCATGCCATTTCCCCGGCGGACCGAGCGAAGCGCGGCGGCGGCGTCCAGGGCCGCGCCTTCCACTTCGTCATGGACCACGTCGTACAGGGTCTCCAGCTCCTCCAGCTTGACCTCGATGCGGTCGGCGGCCCGAACAGATTTGCGCCGGAGGCGGCGCGCGGTCTGGGCAAAGGCCCCGGCTTCGTGCCGCACCAGCACCATAAGATCCTGGCCCTGCTCGGTCAGCCGACGCAGAGATTTCAGGGTGCGGGCGACGTCGTCCTGCAGCCCGTCGACCAGAGTGCCCACCTTGCGCACCTGTCCGGCAAGCTTGAAGGCTGCCACCGCGACTGCGACGGCCAGGCCCAGAAAGGACAGCGCCAGGACAGCCAGGGAGATCGCCACCGTCGGCCCAACCCATTCGGGTGATGCGCCGACCTGCGCCAGTACGAGAGTCATCATACGCCAGTTACCTCCGGGGAAGGCTCACGAACTGCTCGGATGCGACCTGCGGGCGCCCACGGCCCATCACGCTAATACAAAGCCGCGGCGGCATGACCGCAACCCCCTCGCCTCGGCTTGACGCGCCTACACGGCGTCGTCAGCTTTGGCCATGCCTCCACGTTTTCTGGTTCACGGCGGTCGTCCGCTGAAGGGAACCGTCCGTCCCGCCGGCAACAAGAATGCCGCGCTGCCGATCCTCGCCTCCACCTTGCTGGCCGACGGTCCGGTCGATCTGGACAATATCCCCCGCATTCGCGATGTCGAGACGATGCTGGCGATTCTGGTCGATCTCGGCGCCGCAGCCGACTGGACCGGTCCCAATGCGGTTCGAGTGGACGCGCGAGGCGTCAAACCTAAGGCGCTGGACCCAGCGCTGTGTGCCAAGATCCGCGCGTCGATCCTCCTTGCCGGACCGCTCCTGGCACGGTTCGGCCAAGTCACGATGCCGCCGCCGGGTGGGGACGTGATCGGCCGCAGGAGGGTGGACACCCACTTCCTAGCCCTGGAACACCTCGGGGCTTCGGTCATGGTCGGGGATCGTTACGAGCTCGAAGCCAAACAACTCAAGGGAGAAGACATCTTCCTCGATGAGCCGAGCGTCACCGGAACCGAGAACGCACTCATGGCGGCGGTGATGGCGAAGGGCCGAACCGTGCTGCGCAATGCCGCCTGCGAGCCGCACGTTCAGGATCTCGCGCGGGCGCTGGTGGCCATGGGCGCGGAAATCACCGGCATCGGGTCGAACATCTACACCATCGAAGGCGGCCAGCCGCTGCATGGCACCAGCTATACCATCGGGCCGGACCACATCGAGATTGGAAGCTTCATCGGGCTGGCTGCCGTCACCAACGGCGACATCGTCATCGAGCCGGTCCGCTCCGAAGACCTACGCAGCACCATTCTCGGGTTCGAGCGGCTGGGCATCCGGCCCCGGGTGGAGGGCACGCGCCTCAGCGTAAGTTCGGGACAGGAGCGGCGAATCCGGCCGGACCTTGGAGGGCACGTCCCCAAGCTGGAGGACGGTCCCTGGCCTGCCTTCCCAGCCGACGTGATGTCCACCACGATCGTCTCGGCCACGCAGTGTTCCGGCATGCTCCTCGTGTTCGAGAAGATGTTCGAGTCACGTCTCTTCTTCGTGGACAAGCTCATCGGGATGGGTGCACGCATCGTGCTCTGCGACCCCCACCGCGCCGTAATATCCGGCCCATCGGCCCTCAAAGGCGGCACGGTCGAGTCGCCCGACATCCGGGCCGGCATGGCCATGCTACTCGCGGCGCTGGCGGCAGAAGGTCGCAGCACCATTCACAACGTGGGGCAGATCGAGCGGGGATACGAACGCATCGACGAGAGGCTCCGTGCCCTGGGTGCCGAGATCGAGCGGGTGGATGGGTAGTAGGTGGGGCGGCGGAGCCTGCCCTGAGCCATCGAGCGAAGGGGCAGCGGGGCAGCGGGGCAGTTCGTCAGCTGAATCGCATCAGTCTCAGATCACATCAGCCACGGTGGTCGAAGTTCCGGTCCCAGGACCGGTTCCTCGATTTGAGGTACCGCACTGGCGGGAGCGGTATGGCGTGGTAGCTGGGATCACCGGGCGTGGGAGCGAAGCCGGCCGGGGATTCGACCTGGGGCTATGGAGCCGGGAGCCCGTCGGCGAGGTGATGAACCGGTGGCTCGCCTTCCGCAGAGCGATGCCGGAATTCAGCGCCATCATCCTCGCCAACCAGGTGCACGGGGCGGAGGTCCGCCGAGTCGGACCCGCTGAAGGCTGGATCCAGATTCAGGGCGTTGATGGATGGGTGAGCACCTCGCCCGGGGTCCTCGTGACCATCACCGTCGCCGATTGCGTGCCGGTATATCTCGCAGTGGCCCATCGCGCCATTGCCCTGCTGCATGCCGGATGGCGGGGGACAGCCGCTGGCATCCTGGACCGCGGAGTGCAGGCCATGATCGCCGCCTCAGGCGTAACCGAGGGCGATATTGCAATGCACTGCGGTGTGGGTATTTGCGGGTACTGTTATGAGGTTGGGTCTGAAGTGATGACCGGGTGCGGCATGGCGATAGAAGGCAGCGGCCCCTGGCACCTCGACCTTCGGGAAGTCCTGATCGACCAGGCTCGCCGCCTCGGGCTGACCGTGGTAAGCCGATCGGGGTGGTGCTCGGCCCACGACCGGGATTCCTTCTACAGCCATCGGGCTTCCCGGGGCCAGGACGGAAGAATGGTGGCCTACCTCGGGCTGATCTCTCCGCTTGCTTCCAACCCACACCGCGAGTAATATTTACCGCTGTCCCGGGAGGCGCTTCCTCAGGCCGACTGTCGATGTGGGGGAGTTCCCCCACATTTTTTTTCCTTCTCCGCCGATGTCTGCCGACGCGCTGCTGGTTCCCATACGCGATCACATTGCCGGGCTCGGGTTTGAGCTCGTCGATCTCAGGCGGACCGGAACCCTGCAGCGCCCCATCTTGCAGGTACGGGTGGACCGCCCCGACAGTCGACCTGGCCAGGGAATTACGGCCGACGACTGCGCCGGAATCAGCCGGTCACTCGAACGGTTCCTCGAATCCAGGGCTATGGTCGGGCCGCGATACGTGCTGGAGGTATCGTCCCCGGGGTTGGAACGGCCTCTCCGCTGGCCGGAGCACTGGCGCCGATTTATCGGCCGTCAGGCTCGGGTACGGGCCGAGTCGCTGACTGGCCGGCAACGGGTGGAGATTCTGGCGGTACCGGATGACGATCGGGTGATTGTCAGGCGAGAGGATGGA
>DATFQK010000481.1:0-4900 GCA_035264345.1 Gemmatimonadales bacterium
CGGCGATCTGGGAACCGCTATCGCCCCAGGGTCGCTCGACGCAATGATCTCCAACCCTCCCTATCTTATGCTGAGTGAGTACGCGAACCTGGATCCATCAGTGCGTGATTGGGAGCCGTCGCTGGCTTTGAAAGCCGGGACCGATGGCATGGATCAGACGACTCGGCTCCTGCACGACGGCTCGGCCTGGGTTCGCCCGGGTGGGTGGCTGGCGTTGGAGCTGGACTGCAGCCGGGCAAATGCCGCTGTGAGTCTGGCCGCAGGCAATGGCTGGCACAATGTCAGCCTGCATCTGGACCTATTTGGACGCGAGCGGTATCTGCTCGCGCAGAGGAGCGACACACGGTGATCTGGGATAAGGCGCAGGACCTGGGACGATTGATCGGCCAGTCCGCGGAATACCAGGCGCTCAGACGAGCAGAGACCTCGTTGCGGGAAGACAAGGAGACGGTGGCCAAACTGGACCAGATCCAGACCCTTGCCCGCAAAGTGGACCAGGCCGTCTCCACCGGCCAGATGCCCGATCAGGCAACCGCCGAAGCCTACGAGACCGCGGTTCGCGACCTCGAGATGAGTCCCACCGGGCAGGCCTATGTGGTGGCGCGCTCGAATTTCGAGAAGCTGATGCAGAAGGTCAATCAGCAGATCAGTGAGGGTATGGAGAAGGGCTCGGCCAGCAGCATCATCACGCTCGGATGAGGCGCGGCGGTTTCTTCCTGGTGCTGGAAGGACCGGAGGGCTCGGGCAAGTCGACCTTGTTGAAACCACTGGCGGAGCGCATGCGGGAGTGCCAGGTAGATCCGGTCGTGGTGCGTGAGCCGGGTGGTACCCGCGCGGCCGAAGCGGCTCGGCAGGCCCTGCTCGATCCGGCCCACTCCGTGGGCCCACTGGCGGAGCTTTTCCTGTATCTCGCCGCCCGGTCCGACCTGGTTCACGCCGTAATCCGGCCGGCTCTCGCCGTGGGGAAGGTCGTCCTGTCCGATCGTTATTCCCTTTCCACCGAAGCCTACCAGATGGCGGGCAGGGGACTCGATCCCGCTCTGGTTCGGATGGCCAACCAGGCCGCGATGCAGGACATCGTTCCGGACCTCACGCTGATTCTGGATCTCTCGCCCGAGCTGGGGCAGGAGCGGCAAATCGCGGCGGGCAAGCGGCAGGACCGATTGGACCGGGAGAGCGCCGAGTTCCATCGCCGAGTGGTGGATTACTACCTGGCGGTTCAGGGTCCAGGGGTGCGACATTTAGACGGACGCCTTCCGCCGGACCAGCTCTTGCAGACGGCGTGGTCGGTTGTGCGGGCTGCCGCACCGGAAATCTTTCGAGTGACGGTAGGCTAACCCTATATAGATCCGCGCTGTAACCGTCGGCGAGCGCGCCGAACCTCCGGTACAGAACAGGTCTCGACGTGAGGAATGGCCTCACCAGGGTGGATAAACTGTGTCAGCTATTCTGCGGGAGCGGAGGCAGATATGAAGCAGCGCTGGGGAGTGATTGGTCTGGTTGCGGTCATCTCGTTCTTCAGCGGCGGCTGGCTGCTGCAGCGGGGCGTGGCCAGCGACGGGAACGTGTACCAGCAGGCCCGGCTGTTCGATGACGTGCTGGGCCACGTCAGCACCTACTACGTCGATTCCATCGGGGAGACCGATCTGTACCAGAAGGCGACCCGCGGGATGCTGGAGCAGCTCAAGGATCCCTACTCCGTGCTGCTGACGGGCGACGACTATAAGGCACTTACCGAGCAGACCTCGGGCAACTACGCCGGTCTCGGCATTCAGATCGACGTGAGAGACGGCTGGATCACAGTAGTGGCTCCTCTGCCCGAAACCCCGGCCGAGAGAGCCGGCATCGAGACCGGCGACCAGATCATCGAGGTGGACGGCAAGTCCACCGAAGGTTGGAAGAACGATCAGGCGGTCAAGGCCCTTCGAGGCGACGCGGGCTCCCGGATCGCGATCACCATTCGGCGCGCCGGCATTACCGATCCCATCAAGTACCGACTCACTCGGGCCCAGATCCACATGCGTTCAGTGCCGCCGGGGACCATGTTCGGTGGCGGCGTAGGCTACATCTCCCTGAACCCGGTGAGTGAGACGTCGGCTGAGGAGCTGCGGCAGGAGATCTCCTCCATGAAGAGCAAGGGCATGAAATCGCTCATCATGGATCTGCGGGGCAATCCAGGCGGATTGCTGGACCAAGGCGTTAAGGTTGCCGATCTGTTCCTGGACTCACGGCAGGAGATCGTGTCGACTCGGGGGCGGGCCCGTGGCTCCACCAAGGAGTTCTTCGATGAAGCCCGGCAGGTATGGCCGGACCTCCCCATTGTCGTGCTGGTAAACGATGGGACAGCCAGCGCAGCCGAGATCATCGCCGGTGCACTCCAGGACCATGACCGGGCTGTGGTGGTCGGGGCGCCGACCTTCGGCAAGGGGCTGGTGCAGACGCTCTTCCCGCTGGGAGAGGGCGTGGCGCTGAAGCTCACCACCGCTCGCTGGTATACGCCGAGCGGCCGCACCATTCAGCGCATAGCCAAGGACGAGGAAGACCAGGCTACCCAGGCCGCTATGGCGGTCGTGGCCGATACGGTGCTGAATGCCCCCGATAAGGAGTCGACTGATTCGGCCCTCAAGGAGCGGCCCATCTTCCATACCGACGCCGGGCGGAAGGTACGAGGCGGAGGCGGAATCGTCCCCGACCTGGTAGTTCGGCTCGACACCCTGACCCTACCGGAGCGGGAATTCGCCAAGGCCTTGGGCAACGCCCTGCCCCAGTATCGTGATGCACTGACGTCGATCGCTCTCGAGGCGAAGAAGAATCACAGCGTAACCAGTGAGTCGTTCAAGGTCACGCCCCAGATGCGGCAGGAGGTTTTCCAGCGGCTCCGGGCCCACAAGGTGGATGTCAGCTCCGCCGTGTTCCAGGGTGCCGGGACTCTGATCGACGAGCAGCTCGGCTATGAGGTGGTGCGCTACGTGTTCGGCCGTCCGGCCGAGTTCCGCCGCCGGGCTGCCAGCGACCAGCAGATGCAAACGGCCATCGGAATGCTGCGGAAGGCCCAAACCCCGAAGGATCTTCTCAGTCTCGCGCGGGTGGGATTGGCACCGGCGGCAACCGCCCAGAACTAGCTCGAGCGCTACTCAGCTCGCTCAGGCCCGGTTGGCCGGTATGGCCGACCGGGCTTGTGTATTAGAGTGTAAGGCTACGAGTCAAAGGAGAATGCTTGTCGCAGCCTCGAATAACAATCATCGGTGCGGGAAGAATGGGTCAGGGGCTGGGACTGGCCCTGAAGCGCCGGGGATACAAGGTGATTTTGGTGAACCGCGCTCAGCGGGAAGTGATCCCTCCGCTGGTGCTGCATCAGGGAAGCCTGGCTGAAGCCACTGATGGCGCTGAACTGGTCCTCATTGCGACGCCGGACGACGCCATTCCCCAGGTGGCAGCCGACCTGGCATCCGCACGGGCCATTTCCCGGGACCAGGTCGTGCTCCACCTGTCCGGCTTGCTCGACAAGAGCGCGCTCTCACCCCTGGCGGAGACGGGAGCGGGTCTTGGGTCATTCCATCCGGTACAGTCGGTCGCCGAGCCGGCCACTGCCGCCGAGCGGCTCAAGGGCGCCTATGTCGGCATCGAGGGCGACGAGCGAGCCGTGGTGGCAGCCGAGAGGCTGGCCAACACGCTGCGGATGCTTCCAGTGACGATCTCGGCCGAAAGTAAGCCGGCCTATCACGCCGGCGCCGCCTTCGTAGCGAACTACACCGTCGCCCTGGTGGGCGTCGCGGAGCGGCTGGCCCGCTCGGCCGGTGTGCCTCCGGAAACTGCGGCTCGGTTGTATCTGCCATTGCTCGCTGGCGCAGTCGCCAACCTGACCTCACTCGGCCCAGCAGCAGCCCTTACCGGCGCAGTTCGGCGGGGCGACGTGCACACTATTCAGTCGCATCTGGGAGCCTTGGGGCCGGAGGATCGAGAGCTGTATCGGACAGTGGGACGGGCGGCTGTGCTGCTGGCGCGGGAGGCTGGACTGAACGACGTCTCGATCGACAAGGTCAACGAGGTGCTCGATGGAGCCGTGTAGGTTCTGCGGGGCAGCTACTGATCTACCACGCGGACGCCTTCGGGAACCTTGAACTGAAAGGTCGAAGCCGGCACTGACTGGTTGACCCGGATGTGAGAGAGGCTGAGCGTGCGGGTGGCGCCGGACTCTTCGTGGATCTCGAGGCGGCGGGGCAGGGCATCTTCCCGGTCTATCCAGACCACCGCTTTGGTGAACGGCAGATCGGGCACCGCCGGAACCAGCTGAATGGCATCCGTGGTGCGGCCATCGATCCGCTCGCTCTTGAGATAGGACGGGCGGTATCGCTCGGCCGGCCGGTCGAGCAGCCAGGCCAGCAGATTATATCCGTACACCGGACCCCCGCTGGGAACCGATAACCGCACCACCTGACCCGGTACCGTGCTGGGTGTGTAGACCCAGACATGCTCTCCGTCAACCACGATGGCTTCGCCCGCTGGATCGCTGAAGCGCATCGCCAGTTTGGCCGGCCCCGCCTGCACCAGAGTACCTCTGCTCTCCGCGCTGTCGATCATCGGATTGTCGATCATTTGCACGAAGTCGGCCTGTAAGCTGGCCAACGAACGGTATACCCGCGCGGCGCGGCCGATGATTGCCTGGGCGTCCTGCGCCATCCCCTTCGAAGGACTAAATAGGGTCAGCGCCAGAAGAATCAGTGCTCTCATGTCCGCAGCTCCGCCGGCTCGGCCACCCGGCGTCCAATGGCTTCGGCAATCAGCCGAACCTCCTTCATCAGCCGGTCAAACTGTTCAGGGTAGAGGCTCTGGGCCCCATCGGAGAGGGCCCGGTCGGGTGTGGGATGCACCTCCACCAGCAGCCCATCGGCGCCACCCG
>DATFQK010000482.1:0-7172 GCA_035264345.1 Gemmatimonadales bacterium
ACTGTCGCTCGAGACCTGGCGCAGGAGTCGGGCAAGATCAACCGACACCCCGATGTCGCGGCTTCTGGAGTTGTTCAGGGTCTGCGGCAGGATGAAGGCGCCGCTGTCGCCGTTTTCCTGGATGGGGGCTCGGCTGGTAAATGTCCGGGAGAGGAGGAAGCTGCTGCTGGTGCTGTAGCGAGGACGGAGCCAGGAGCTGATCCGTGGCGTCAATGCGAGGGCGGTTGTCACCGTCCGGTCTCGCTCCACCCCAACCGGTATTCCCAGGAAGAATTCGCGCTCGGCATAGGCAAGCCGGCCAAGGGAAGTCGAGTCGGGGTACACCCGAAGGTCGCGGGTGCTGGTGACGTCGGAGGTGAGCGACAGCATGCCGAGCGGCTGCCAGGTCAGCCCTCCGCTGTTGCGCCAGATGTGGGTCAGAGAGACGGTAGGTTGGATCAACTCGTCATCGGGGCGCGTCACCGGTACGGCAAACAGCGAATAATCGGCCTTGTCCTTGGTCAATCCGCTGCTCCAGCGAACGTTGGAAGGAACCAGGTTGAACTCAGCATCGCGCAGCGCCTTGCCTCCCTCACTTTCCCGTAACCACTTGGGCAACCGCTTGGCGATACCCGAGAACGGGAGTCTGAACCCATGCCGGTTGAGCTGGAGATTATATCCCAGAATGCCGGAGTAGGCGTTGCTGTTGGCATCAGACAGCTCGGTGCGGGCGCGACCCTGTGTCAGATTGCTGACCAGTGATAACGGGTCCAGCAGCCCTCGGCTCACCCAATCTCTGCCCCGCTGGCTCCGTCGGACCGCCAGGGTATAAGTGGCCGTCCAGGACACCGGGGTGCGCAAGCCGCTCAGGGCGTCACCCCGGATATCGGTGCCGGTGAGCAGCTGCGGATCTATGTTGGTCCGGTTGTAGGAGACGCTGAAGGGAATGGCAAGACCAAGCGAGGTAGGCAAGAACCGGTCGAGCCGCCAGTTCGTACCCAGCACAAATGCGCCAGTGGTCCGATAGGTGGGATCACTGTTGATCTGGTGAAACTGCCCGTCCCGGCGGATGAAGGAGGCGTTCAGGCTACCGACATCGGACGCGATGAAGCGGGTGTCCACCGCCATGGCCGTGCCGACTTCCGATACCGGCCCGCTGAGCCGGATATCGTCGACCCAGAGCTCGGCATCAGGGCCCGCGGGCGATCCGGCGAGCCGGTAGATACCGGCAGCGACCTCCTGCACTGCGGCCAGGTTCGGTGGGTTGATGCCGGGATCGGCCAGCTGCACCAGATAGGGCCCATCACAGATCACGTACGCGTTGGGGTCTCCCCCGCACTCCGCAGCACCGGACGGCGGCGCACCGCTGAGCCAACGATTTTCCAGCGTCGCGCGAAGGTTCCGCCAGGTCTCGAGATCGATGACAAACTCGGGCTCCCACGTGGTACTTCGGGCGGGAGCGCGGTACAGGTAAAAGTTCCGATCGTCACTCCCTAGCTTGATGAAGGCCTGGTAGTCGCCGGCTTCCCATTCCGCTCCCCGTCCTCTCATCCACACCCGCAGGGTCCGGTAGCTCAGCACATTTTGTGGACCGGCGGGAAATCGGAGATAGGCCTCAGCTCGATCACCGGGCTCCAGTCCCCGGCCGATCAGGCGCAAGGACTTCTCGTTGATCTGTGTGCCCAATGCGTTCCGGTCCACGCCCCGGCGGGTTGTGCCCTCGAACACACCGGGCGGCGGCTCGTATCCCAAATCGCTTTGGTTCTCGGTCGAGACGATCGAAGCGATCACCTCACCAGTCGGCTCTCCCAGCGAGCCGGAAAGGCCGGCGATGGGGGTCTCGGCCCGGCGGACCCAGGGGGACCCGACCAACCGGAGCCGAGCCATGGCGAATTTGGCCACGACGTCGGGCTGACCCGGGTCCGGCGGCGCCACCACGGTCATCCGCAGATGTTGGATGAGCCTGAGGTTCGGCGTGCCGATCGTGGCGTCGGGAGTACGAATCGGAATCCGGTACAGCTGCCAGCCACTGGGGGTGCCATCGCTCCGGAGCCGCCCGTTCCGCACGTAATACTTGTCTCCCGGAACCAGGCTGACGATATACCGAAAGACGTTCTCATTGGTCCCGGTGGCGTTCAGGACGTTATCACCGTTCAGATCCTCGGTGTCCAGCGCACCGTTGCCGTTGGTGCAGCGCCCGCTGAGGTCGCCCCAGGGAAAGACCGGCACCGCGGTGCTCAATTGGCGCTGGCAGAGCGGCAGATTGCGGACCTCTCCTCCCGTCGTTGCGTCGACCAGGACGTCGGGGCGATCGCCCAAAATGCCGGTGTCCGAAACCTGGGCATCGAAGATGTCGATGCTGTTCCGCTCGGTGTCGAGCCGCCCCAGGCCGATGTATTGGCGCCCAGCGTACATGGTGTCGCTCCCGCTGGTCGTAATGCTGTCGGGAGCAAGACCGATCGCGTCCTCATTCACCGTCCCCAGGTCGAACACCACCCGCACTCCCGCCGCCGCCGCCGTCGGTGTTGCCGGGTCCTGAAAGACCCAGAACTCGAGGTATTCATCGCGGGTAAGATCCAGCCCGGTGGGACTAAGAGGGGTGACCATCGAACGCCAGCGCGGACGCCCGGGCCGTACGGGCTGGCTCCAGCGCGAGGAGTTGTTTTGCTGGACCACGCCCCCGGCGGTGTCTGCATGGAGGGTGAGATACAGCGCGGTTTCCAGCTGCTCTGCTTGTCCCGCGATGCGGATCAGGGTATCGATGTCCTGAGCCCGCAGCTCCAATGGCTGGTTGGTGCCAGGTTGGGGAATCAGGTTTTGCCAGGTCAGGGCCACCGCGTCCTCGGGAAGAAAGCCGCCGGCAAATCCGAGGTCCTCTACCCCATCCGCCTGTTGCGGCTGGCTCCCGAACTCCCAGACGTTCTCCTGCAGCGACAGCGGCACTCCAGCCTCGGCCTCGAACTCTTCTACGTAGGCCTGCCCCGATCGATTCTGGTCCGGCTTGGTAAAGGCAAACTCGGCGTTCACATCGACCAGCGATGGAGCAGTGGCTGGCTTGGTGGTGAGCTGGCTCAGGAAACGGCTCACGCCGCTGGGCTTGAAATGAAGGGCTGTGTTGACTCCTCCGATGAGATTGGCCGAGGCTTCGAAGCCCAGAGGCGGCCGGTTGAATGCGCTCTGCTCCTTCTGGTACATGCCGATAAGGTTGACCGCTCCGACTTCGCCTAGACTGTAGGAAGTGGCCAGGCCCAGGATGGTGGTGGGAGCAACGGCAAAGATCCCCTGTTCCTCGAACCGTGCCGTGATCTGTCCGGTGCCGCCCCCGAAGAGCACGTCGGGATTCAGGAAGGTGACCTGACCCAGCTCGTAGGAAATGGTGTAGTCCGTCCCCCGCTCCAGATGCCGCCCCCCCAGCAGCAGCTGTTCACTTCCTTCGCGGACCTGGAGGGCGCCCAGGCTCAGAGTCGACCGGTCACCGGCACCGGTGGAGTTGTACCGGAGCCGCACCTGAAATCGGGCTGGAGGCCCCTGCGCAAGAAGGAGATACAGCGGCGTGCGATACAGTGAGTCGGAACGCTCGGCAGCACTCAGGCGAGGATCAGCAAAAGGCGTAAGTGTAGGAAAGACGATGTACGATTCTTTGAGAACCTCGGAGGCGTCAGGGTCGCGGGGACGAGGAAACAACCGGTTATCGCGGTCGAAGACATTCTGGTCGGTCGACGAAGCCAGCCCCAGCAGAGCCAGATAGGTGCTCGCCTGTCCCTGGGGACGCTCGGAGCGATTCACCGACAGGTTGACCAGGAGCGATGAGCGGTCCAGGTCGGCTCCCCCTGCCCGGTAGATATGCCGCATCTCGTGGCGGAAGGTGACGGCCTCGGGACCGGCTTTGGGCTGCACGATCAACCTCAAACTGTCGCTGGAGCCCTGTCCCTGATCCTGGGCCGGAAAGCTGCCAACGGTTGTTCCCGCCGCAGTGGTATAACTCACGGCCAGGTAGTCGTTCTGATCCAGCTTGGTCGCCAGCGCAAACCACAGCGCTGAAGGGTCGATGTAGTAATCGGTACCCTGAATCAGCAGCTGCCAGCGGACTGGCCCGAAGCTCGGCTCCGGGTCAATGCTTCGAGCCAGAGCCGTGATGCCGCCCAGATTGGGGTCGGCACTACTCTCCGTTTGGGGCGGCCGGTAGCGGTACACCCTGACCTCGACCGGCTGAACTGCCGGGGGGACGCCGGCAGTGCTCAGATTCAGAATATCGATGGCGGGATAGCCAGGGATGGCTGTGGTCGGATCCACCACCCAGAAGAAGCGTCCGGTCTCGAAGTCCAGATCACGGAGCTGCCGATCCTGGGGCTGGCTGGTCGTCTGACCGATGGTGTAGACCCGTTCGGCAACCTGGCTTCCCTTCTGGGTGGCGGCCAGGGTCTGAAACTGGAGGGGCCCGACCTCGAATCTGGCGTTGACCCCGAAATTGTTCGCCGGAATGGCCGCGGTGATGAACCTGGATTGGGGGGGCTGAAAGGTCACCGTACCCACTTCTATCCGCCGGACGATCTCGTCCTCGAGCCCCTGGTAGTAAACTTGGATGTTGTTGTTGGCGGAGAAGTCCCGTTCAGTGTCGTAGTCGACCGCCAGGTGTACCCGCTGCCCGATTATGCCTCCCGACCTGACGTTCACCTGATTGTCGAGCCGTGGAGGCTTGAAGCCGCCCTGGCAACCCGAATTCGGGTCGAGCAGCAGGGCGGGCGCGCAGCGCTCGTTCTTGAGCCGATCGGTCCGGATCTCCAGTCTCACTTGGCCGTCCATGGCCAGGTCGGCATACTTCTTGGAGAGCCCGAGCACACTCTTGTCCTGCTGCGGGGCCTCCTCTTCTTCAGAAGGCAGGGGTCGAAGCGGCTCACCGTAGAGGGTCAGGAGCCGCTGGCCCACAGATCGCTCACGTCGGGTGGAATCGAGCACCGCAGATACCGTGGTGTCCCAGGCGAACCCCCGAAGCAGCGGCGAGAGCCGCTCGGCGCCAAGCCAGGGGGCACGAAGCTGCTCGGGCTCCCGCAGGATCAGCGGCGAAGTGGCAAAGGTGAGCCGGACCCCAAAGGGCACCGTGTCGGCCCGAGTCGTATCGGCTTGGCCCACCAGAACCCGCGGTATCGTGATGAGGCAGAACAGGGCGACGAGAAGGCGCGCCACTCTAGCGGAACACAGCGATAAGTCGTGAGCGTTGTTGGAGATAGGCAAATATAATGGTCGGACGAAACCCCTACAACCAGAGTAGTTAGCTCAGGTGAGACTGCTCAGCCGATACCTCCTGCGGCAGCTGGCTGCGCCGTTTGTCTTTGCCCTGGCGGCCCAGACGAGCCTGATGCTGCTGAGCCAGATCGCGAAGAAGTTCGGCGCCCTCGTCGGCAAAGGCCTGCCCTGGACCGTCATCGGCGAAGTGTTTGCCCTGAGCCTTCCGTTCATCATTGCCATGACCTTGCCTATGGCAGTGCTTCTGGCTGTGCTGTACACCTTCAGCCATCTCGCGGCCGATAACGAGATCACCGCCATGCGAGCCAGCGGCATCAGCGTCTACCAGGTGCTCACGCCGGTTCTGCTCTGGGGCGCCTGCATGGCCGCGTTCAACTTTACCTTCGTGGATCAGGTTCTCCCCCGGAGCAACGCCCGGCTCCGGGCATTGCTGATCGATATCGGCCGGAAAAAACCCACCTTCGAGCTGCGAGAACAGGTCATCAACGAGGTGCCTCCGTCGCAGTACTTCCTCCGGGCAAGCCGCATCGATGCTGCCACCGGGAAGCTGCGCGGCGTAACCATCTACGATGTGGGCGGAGAGTCCAGCCGGCGGATCATTTATGCCGACAGCGGCTCTATGGCATATGCCGAAGGCCAGACCGACCTCAGCCTCCGGCTCTACGATGGATCGATCCACCAGTACCGCCCGGCTGAGCCTACCCGTTTTCAGCTGACGTACTTCTCGGTGAACGACATTCGGGTCAAGAACGTGTACGACCAGCTACAGCGGAACACCAGCGAGTCTATCCGGGGAGATCGCGAGATGAGCACCTGCGAGATGCTCGAGGTCATCCGCGATACGAGACAGCAGCAGGAGGAAGCCCGGGAGGAGCGATTCCTGCTGGCAATCAACGATCTCCGGGTTCTGCTCAATCTGCCCCGAGTGGATGCTACTCCGCTTCGGCCAGCGACGGCCCCGACCGCCTACTGCGGGTGGCTCAAGTCTTTCCAGAATCTCATTCTTCCCAAGACGGCCAAAGCCCAGTCCAGTGCACAGCAGCCGGCTCCTCGTGCCCAAACCAGGGCACCGCAGCGAGCAGCGGCTCCTGCCCAGTCCAAGGTGCAGGTGGCACCGGTTCCGGTGAAGCCTGCGCTGCGGCCGGCTGCCCGGCCCAGGGTCAAGCTGTCCAGCTGGTCCGAGGTGACAGCAGCTGCCGACCGGGTGCGGGAGGCGGATCGGAAGGCCGACCGCTACGCAGTCGAGGTCCACAAGAAGTGGGCGATCAGTCTGGCGTGCATTTCCTTTGTGATCGTTGGAATAGTGATGGCGCTCCGCTTTCCCCGGGCGGGAATCGGACTGGTGATCGGCGGGGGACTGGCGGTCTTCTCGATCCACTACGTGGGTCTTACCGCGGGCGAAAGCTTGGCCGACCGAGGGCTCGTCTCGCCCTGGCTGGCGATGTGGACACCCAACATCGTGCTCACCGTGCTGGGGATCCTGGGGCTGATTCGGGTCAGCCGGGAATCGGGCAGCACCCGGGGTGGCGATTTCCAAGAGATCCTTGATGCACTGCGTCACCTCCTGCGACGGATCCGGGGAGCGATTGTCCGATGAAGGTCTGGCCGTCGCGGCTCCTTCGGTTTCGGCCCCCGGGTCTGCGCCACCTCGACCGGTACGTGCTGCAAAGCTGGATCCGGATCTTTGTCCTGACCGCACTCGGATTCCCGCTGGTCTCGATCGTGATCAACTTGACCGACACCCTGAACCGATTGCTGGACCGCGGTCTCACCATGAAGGAGATCGTCGTCAGCTATGTCTACTCCATCCCCGAGAACGCGTTCATTGTGATGCCGGCGGCGGTCCTCTTTGCCACCGTATTCACGGTGGGCACGATGGGGCGGCACTCTGAGCTCACGGCGGCCAAGGCGGGAGGCCAAAGCTTCCACCGGTTGATGCGGCCCATTTT
>DATFQK010000483.1:0-3313 GCA_035264345.1 Gemmatimonadales bacterium
CTGGGTGGTGTCCGCGGCCGGGATCCCATCGGTCGGAGAGAACTGGGAGAAGCCGGTCAGCACCGCCGATTCGCCCCACACCGCCTCCGCCAGTTTGCCGTCGACCGAGAGGTCGGCTTCCAGCCGGGGAACCCGCACCTCCACCTGCCCCGCGCGGCCGCTGTACACGGCAGGCGGGTCTGGCAATTCCCATGTGGTGAGGAGGAGTAGCGCCAGCAGCATGGTTAGTACCCGTTACGGCAACGGCACGCCCCCGGTTTCGAACTGGATCCTCTCCCATGATACCCTCGGCATAGCATCCGGCCCATACCGGGCTTACCGCATCATCCGGGAAGCCGTGGTCTCGTCCACCGTAGCGGCAAAGACCAATGCCCCCACCAGCCCGAACCCTGACGCGATCAGAAAGGGAGATGCCGGCGAGGACTGCCACAGGAAGGCGCCCAGCGATGCGGCGGGTGTGATGCTGAGCGATCGGACCAGGTAGTAGAGACCGACCGACCTGGCCCGCAGATCGGCCCGAGCCAGATCGACGATCAGCGCCTTCCGGGCCGGCTCACCCACCTCCCGCAACCCACCCACGACAAACGCGGCCAGCAGTCCCGCGAGGGATCTGGCCGATACGACGGCCAGAGGGAAGAGACCGAAAGCCACGAAGGTCGCGATGACCAGGGGCTTCCGCCCGATCCGATCGGCCAGCCGGGCCGCCGGCAGATACACCAGGATGGAGGTGGTCATTTGCACCGAAACCAGCAGTCCGTACTGCGGCGCCCGTACTCCCACCACATCCAGCGCGTAGATGACCAGAAACACGTCCACCAGCGCCTCGGAGGTGCGGACCAGAATATCCGACAGCAGCAACCGCCGAAGCGATCGGGGAAGGGAGCGCCAGACATCTCCCACGGACTGGGACCGGCTCTGCGGTGGAAGCTCCAGCCGAACCTGAGAGACCAGCGTCAGCGTTGCCACGGCAAGGGCGATAGTGACCACCAGCCCCAGCCTGACTCCCGCCAGGACGCCCCGACTCGCGATCATCATTCCGCCCAGGACGGGGGCCACGGCAATGGGGAGCCGCCGCAGAATCGATTGTACCGTGAACCCCATGGCACGACGCCCCGGGGGCAGGGCGTCGCCGATGACCGCGAAGACCGTTGGGCTGGCCATGCTGGTCCAGGCCAGGGCAAGCACCGTCCCGGCAAAGATCAGGGGCCAGGACCTGCCGGAGACCAGCAGGAGATAGCCGATGATCGCGATACCGATGAAAATCTGCAGACCCACCCGGCGGCCGTAGCGGTCGGAGATCCACCCGCCCGGATATTGCGCCAGCCCATCGAGCAGGTCGCGAGTGCTGCCATAGGCCCCCACCACCAGCAGTGGAGCACCGCTGCTCTCCAGATATTTCGGGAGGAACCGCTTCCAGAGCTCTTCGCCCAGGGCCATGAGGAGGCCGGCGCCGGCGACGGACGCAGTGTTGCGGTTGAGTCCCAGCCAGGCCAGCGCCGGCCGACTCACGGTCCGGCGCTGCGCGGCAGAGCATGCGGCAGGGCATCGGGAAGATCGGCTACGACGTAGGCCATCACCGCCAGGGCCGCCACACAGCGCGCCAGCTCGGCCGGATCCAGCTTGTCCAGAGTGTCGCCCTGGCTGTGATGAAACCAGAAATACTTGCTGCGCTCCACGTCGAGACCCATGCCCGGCACTCCGCGCTCGACCAGCGGAGTGATGTCCGCCTCCGGCGAATCGGGCTCCTTACTGATATCGCCCGCGCCAACCCGCGAAAGCAACGGCCCGATTTCCTGCACTCGCGCTAGAGCGGAATCAGTACCGCTGAACCTGAATCCATGCGGGCTGAAGGTCCCGTTGTCCGATTCGATGGCCAGCGTGTGCTTTGCCAGCTCGGCCGAGTGCGTGTCCCGGTAGGCCAGAGCGCCTCGCCCGCCGTTCTCCTCGTTGGTCCACAGCACCACCCGGATTGTGCGCCGCGGCCGGAGTCCCAGAACCTGGATCAGCCGCACGGCTTCCCAGGCGGCCACCGCTCCTCCACCGTCGTCCACGGCGCCCTGGCCCACGTCCCATGAATCGATGTGTCCCCCCAGCACCACAACCTCCTCCGGCCGTTCCGAGCCCGGCAGCTCGGCCACCACATTGCGGGAGCGAGCGTCGGGCAAAGTGCGGGCGCCCATGATCAGGGTGATCACCATTCGCTCGCCGCGGTCCTGGAACCGGTGCAGCATTGCGGCGTCCTCGGTACTCAAGGCAGCGACGGGTATCCGGGTGACGGTGGAGTCGTAGCGCATGGTGCCGGTGTGCGGGCTCCCGATCGAGAAGGAGGCGATCGACCGGACCAGGCACGCCACAGCGCCCGCTCGCGCGGCTGCCGACGCGCCTTGCACCCGGTAGCGCACGGTTTCTCGGTAACTGGTAAACGGCGCATCGAACAGCACGATCTTGCCCCGGGCCTTACCGGCCTGGGCTTCGAGGTCAGCGAAGCTACTGACCACCAGCACTTGAGCGGTTATGCCCGACGCGGGCGTGGGCACACTTCCGCCCAGACCCAACATCGCCAGAGGGGTCCGGCGGGGCTGGATCAGCCAGGCGGATTCATGGCCTCGCACCCAGTGAGGAACCATCACCGGCTCGCCTCGAACGTGCTCCAGCCCGTCGGCCTTCATCCGGGCCAGGATCCAGTCGATGGCGGCCTCGAGGCTGGCCGACCCGCTCAAGCGCGGGCCAAACCGATCCACCAGCTGGCCCAGACGTCGATAGGCCGCGCTGTCCCGGGTTGCGGCCCGGATCAGGCTGTCCGCGGCGGGACCGTACGTTGCCGCCAGGGTACTCTTTGCTCGATCTGCCGTCGGGGTCTGAGCGCGAAGAAGATCAGGCCCGGTACGGAGGGAGAGCAGCAGAATCAGGAGCAGGCGAGTATGCCGCATTGTCGGTCTAGGTTGGGGTGAACGGCCGGACCAGAGCCGCTTGAATGGACGCGTAGAGCGCATCGTACAGGAAGGCACTACGCAGGACGATCTCCTGGCCTCCGGCGGCGACCAGAGGAAACCCCTGCGAGATGGCCCGGAGTCCGGCTGCGGCCGAAACGTCAGCGACGGCGGTCCTGTGGTGCTGGGCAGCCGGTACTCCGATTGCCAGGCGGTCGAGAGCACCGGCGAGCTTGGGGGGCCCACTACGGCATCCGGCTCGACAAACCGGAACTCTGCTGAGCATGCTTGTCTCTCCCGCTGGTGGATGATACACTTGCTATATGAATGCTTCAGTTGTGACTGTCAAGCGGTCCCGCTCCGCCTCTGCTGCGCCCTGGCTG
>DATFQK010000484.1:0-4917 GCA_035264345.1 Gemmatimonadales bacterium
GCACGGTTGGATCCCGCTGAGCTCGGTGATCGGAGCCTTTCGGCAGCAGCCGGATGTAAGAGCCTATCTTCAGGCCGCCGCCTTTACCGACCATCTCCTGAAACATTATGGGTCTGAGGCGCTGCGAAGGCTGTGGCGAAAAGGCTCCAGCCCAGACTCGATGATCGGTGGCCGCTCGCTGTCGGCCATCAAAGAGGAATGGAAGGGGAAACTGGCGGCCGAACATTCGATGAGTTCAAGCACGCTGGCCAGAGTCGAATCGAACGGATGCGGATAAAAATGGCCGCGGAGCGGCTCATCGTCGGTTTCCATCAGGACCACGAGGGCGATTGGGTGGCGGAGCTCGAATGCGGTCACAATCAGCACGTGCGGCACAATCCTCCCTGGCAGGAGCGCTCCTGGGTGCTCTCCAGCAAGGGTCGGCGTAGTCGGCTCGGCACCACGCTGACCTGTCGCTTATGCGGAGCTGAGGAAACGGGCAATGGAGCCTGAGACCAAGCGGATGGCGGAGCGGGTCCGGGCCGAGCTGATCCGCGCGGCAATGGCCGCGTATGAAGATGCTGCCGTGCGCGGTCTCTGCGCCGAAGGGGCATGGGAGGTGGCGGTAGACGCCATGCGAAAGCTTGACCTGTCCCCAACCGTGGAACGGCAATCTCCTACGGCCTGACCCAAGCGCCACCACCGGGATCGGGGCTGTCGCCGGAGCAGCTCTCCGAACGGGTTGCGGCCGTGGGCCTGTTGCTTCCGGTTGCGCTGATGCTCCTGCTGTCTGCCATTTCGCACAAGGACGGCAGTGCGGGCCCCATCGCCCTGAGCGATGCGGTGCTTGCGCAGGGAATCGCGGTCGAGCTGGTACTCGCCCTCACCATGGGTTACTGGCTCTGGCGCCGTGGCTGGCGGCCTCTCCGAACCGCAACCTACCCCTTCCAGCCGCTCGATCTCGCCCGCGGAATGATTCTTTGGGCCGGCGCCATCGTGGCCGTCGCCGCGTGGGTCCTGGTTTGCCGCGCGGTGTTTCCCCATCTCTTTGCAGTGGCGAAAGGGACCGAGATCCTGGGCGCTCCCCGTCTCTCGCTGTCACTCGCCTACTCCGTGTTCAATGCGGTGTTCGAGGAGCTGCTCTGGCTGGGACTCGGCTTTGCCGCCTTCCGCCGGTTCGGACTGGGGGTGGCAGGAACCATCAGCGCCGCGCTCCGGCTCCTGGCCCACGGGTACCAGGGCCCGCTCGCTCTGGTGACGGTACTGCCGGTTGGGATTGTCTTCACCCTGTACTACGTGCGGACGAGGCGGCTCTGGCCGATAGTGGTGGCGCACGCCTTTCAGGACACGCTGGCGCTGAGCCTGCTCGCGGGTCACTCCTCTTCGGGTCTGCCGAACATCAGCTGAATGAGTCCCCGGTCCTCCGGCTGGCCGATCAGATGAACGTGGTCTCCCGGCTCGAGCAGCGCATCGGACGCCGGAGGAAGCAGGCGGTTGTTCCGCACGATGAGCGTTAGCGCCGATCCTTCCGGGAGCGGCAGCTCACCCACCGGCATTCCTGCTACCACCAGCGCTTCATCTATATAGAAGGACATCAGCTCGCCCTGGAGCGGCTGGCGCGATTCGATGGCGAGGACGGCCTGAGGCGCGGGCGGCTCCTTGCTCTGGAGGCCAAGCCGGCGAGTTACCCAGGCTACAGTGGCGCCGGGAACCAGCGCGGTCGCCACTACGATAAAGAACACCAGATCGAACAGGCGGCCCGCACCCGGAGCTCCGGCCAGCACCGGAAAGGTGGCGAGCACGATGGGAACCGCTCCGCGAAGTCCCGTCCAGCCGATGTAGAGCACCTCCTTCCCGGGATAGCGAAAGGGAAGGAGACAGAGCGCGACCACCAGCGGCCGGATGACTATCGCGAGCAGCAGCGCGAGGCCGAGTCCGATAGCTGCCACGTCGAGCAGACGGGAGGGATACACCAGCAGTCCGAGGATCAGGAACATGCCGACCTGACTCAGCCAGGCGAGAGCGTCGTGCACCCGAAGGAGTCCGGTGCGATAGGGCAGGGGTCCGTTGCCCAGCAGCAGTCCGGCCAGGTAGACCGCCAGGAAACCGCTTCCGTGCAGCAGGGTGGCCGCGCCGAAGGCGCTGAGCCCCAATGCCAGCGTCAGTACCGGATAGAGGCCCCCGGCCGAGAGGCGGAGCCGCGACAGGAGATGCCGTCCCCCGTAACCGACACCGGCCCCTACTGCGCTGCCGATGATGAGCTGAAGCAGGATTTCCAAAGGGATCCGCATCCCCGAGGCCGAGCCCGGCTGGAGCATATTGCCGGTGAGCACTGTGGTGAGGATGAAGGCCACCGGGTCGTTGATCCCCGATTCGACTTCCAGGGTGACGCCGACCCGCCGCTTGAGCTGAAGTCCGCTGCCGCGGAGGACCGAGAAGACGGCGGCGGCATCGGTGGACGACACCACGGCGCCGAGGAGCAGCGCCTCAGGCCAACCCAATCCAAGGGAATTCGCCCCGACCGCCACCAGCAGCGCGGTGCCCGCCACCCCTGCGGTGGCCAGTACGCCGGCTGGGGCGGCCGCTTTCCGGACGGCGCTGAGTGGGGTATTGAGTCCGCCATCGAACAGGATGAGCGCAAGGGCGACTGTGCCCACCCGGAAGGCGAAGCGGTAGTCGTCGAAGGCGATGTGGCCCAAGCCCTCGGAGCCGGCCAGCATTCCCACCAGAATGAAGAGCAGCGCGATGGGCACGCCGGTCCGCTGCGATGCCCGGCTGAACACCACGCTCACGCCGAGCAGGATGCCGCAGGTGGTGAGCAGGAGGGCAGTGGACTCGGGCTCGGAGGTCATGGGCGAGGTTAGCCTCCCGACGCGCCAGTAGCTAGGAGCTAGGAGCTTGGCGACCTAGCTCCCGACTACCAGCTCCTCCATACTTCGCGCATGCCTGCCGAATCTCTCGCGCCCGCGCTCGCCCTGATTGGGATCGTCATCCTGGTCTCGTCGCTCCTGTCCGGATTGGTGGAGCGCACTGGAGTCTCCCAAGTCGCGATTTTCCTGCTGCTCGGGGTCATCGTCGGTCCTCAGGGCTTGAATCTGGTCGAGCTTACGCTGGCCTCACCCACCCTCCAGTGGATCGCGACGCTCGGCCTGGTGCTGGTGCTGTTCACCGACGCAATCGCGCTGGACTTCAGCGAGATCCGCCGACCCCGCCGGCTCCTGCTGACCATCCTCGGTCCAGCAACGCTGATTCCCGCTGGGCTCATTGCGCTCGCAGCCTGGTCGCTGCTCGATCTGGGAGTGATTCGCTCGCTGATCCTGGGCGCGGCTCTGGCCTCGACCGACCCGGTGATGCTGAGGAGTCTGACCCGGCGCTCCAGCCTACCGCCGACGGCCCGCGAGGCGCTCCGGCTGGAGGGCGGGATCAACGATGTCGTGTTGCTCCCCATCGTGGTGCTCGGCATGCTGGCGCTCCACCCCGATACCAACCTCCAGTCCGAGCTGGGCCGGCACGCGGTGGGCCTCTTTCTCCTGGGGCCGCTCCTCGGTGCCCTGATCGGCTATGTCGCCATCACGCTGCTGGAACAGGTGCGAAAGCGGGTGAGCGTGCGCCGGGACTATGAATCGCTCTATGCGCTGGGCGTGGCGTTCACCGCCTATGCCGCTGCGGAGTCGGTGGGCGGCAGCGGATTTCTGGCGGCGTTCGCGGCCGGCGTGGTGATCGCGCGGCTCGACGTGGAGCTCTGCGACTGCTTCCTCGACTACGGTCAGGCGACGGCGGAGATGTTCCTGCTGTTTACCTTCGTCGCGTTCGGCGCAGGCCTGATCTGGAGCGGCCTTACCGTCATCAATCCAGCCACGCTGGCATTCGCCGGCGTCGCGTTGCTGGCGCGGACAGTGGTCCTGCTGCCGGTTCTAGCCCGCCTCGGGGTGGAGCGGAAAACCCGACGCATCCTTGCCTGGGCCGGGCCGCGGGGCTTGAGCTCGCTGCTCCTGGTGTTGTTGCCAATCTTTGCCGGCGCGCCTGGAAGCGAGCCCCTCTTCGCCATTACCTCGCTGGTGGTCCTGCTGTCCGTGCTGCTGCACGGCACCGGAATCGCGGTCTTCCTCAGAAAGAGTGAGGGGCAGGTTGCCGAGCCTGCGGCGGCTACCAGCGCTCCGGTGACGACCGAGCCGGATCTGAAGATCCAGGTACCCGAGCGCATCACGCTGGACGAGCTGCGGCAGCTGCAGGAGGCCGACGCGCCGATAATCCTGGCGGACGTCCGCACCGACCGAAGCTTCTCGGCGGACAAACTCATCGCTCGCGGCGCCATTCGGCTGCCGCCCGACGATGCGGTCCGACGAGCCCGTCAGCTGGGACTCGACCATCATGCCACGGTGGTGCTCTACTGTGCGTGAAAGGACGAAGCCACAAGCGCCCGGGTGGCGCGAGAGCTTCGAGCGGGAGGATGGCCCCGGGCCCGAGCATTGGTAGGAGGCTGGGCAGCCTGGCAGGCCGAAGGATTTCCCGTCGAAGGTAGGAGTCAGGAGCTGGGAGTCGGGAGCAAGGAGTCAGGAGGAGTCAGGAGCTAGGAGCAAGTTCTGCGAGACCTACGCTGCTAAACTCCAAGCTCCCAGCTCCCAGTTCCACTGGCATAGCCGTTGCCTGAACCCGCCTCAGTCCTGGGCCGCCGCGCGAGAGTGCGGGGCCTGGGACCCCCCAAGAGCATTTCTGTCGGTGATTTGGCGGCTTTCGACCCGCGTCTCGACGCACGGGCCGCCCTCAACTGCTCACTCCTGATGGAGGCGGAACCCATGCACGTGCTGCAATTCGCCAAGCGATCTGTCGTGACGGTGGCGTTAATGTCGGTCGTCCTGGCGGGTTGCGGAGGCGAGTCGACCTCCGATGCGCCTTTCAACCCGGCCGGCACCTCGGCCGATCTCCAGGCGATGGAGT